>NZ_CAXBOC010000030.1:0-18899 GCF_963976465.1 uncultured Cyclobacterium sp.
AATCATAGGTAATGCAAGTCCCCATATCAATGACTAAAATATTCTCTTCGCCTTTAAAGGCCTTGGCGCCAATTACACCAGCCAACCTATCAAGACCAAGCGTCTGTGGAGTCTTGTAGGAATTTGTGATTTCAAGGGGCGTTTCATGATCAAAATACAAGAATGGAAAGGAAAAGGTCTCTTTCAATTCTTTTAAAGACAAATTAACCGAGGTAATCAATACCCTGTCTCCCTTATCAGGCATGAGGTATTCATTGCATTTATGCAGCTTCCAAAACCAATTAGCCTCTAATAGAGTCCCATTTTCAAAAAGCCCGGTTTTTATGCGTGAGTTACCTATATCGACAACCCAATGTCTTTGTTTCATAACCTGTAAGTAATCTACTTCAAAATTAGTCATTTTACTTTGGAGGCTGGTGTGTGATCTGTTATTTTTAGGTCAAGTTTTTCTTTATTTAACAAACTTTAACCCATGGGACCGCAAAGTACTTATACCATCATAGGCCTAATGTCCGGCACATCCGGGGATGGGCTTGACATTGCTTGCTGCGATTTTCACAAAAATGAGTTCTGGGATTTTAAAATCATCAAGGCAGAAACCATCCCTTTTCCTCCTGAAATAGAACAATCGCTAAAAGAAGCCCATTTGTTAACTGCAGCAGAATTAGAAGGTCTTGACATGAAATTTGGACAATGGATGGGGCAAACATGCGCAGAATTTTGTCATCAATACAAGTTAAACCCCCTGGCTATTGCATCACACGGCCATACAGTTTTCCATAGACCGGAAATAAATATGACCAAACAAATTGGAAATGGTTATGCCCTAAGCGAAAGATCCGGTTTACCTGTCATCAATGATTTCAGAAAATTGGATGTGTTTTTGGGAGGTCAAGGCGCTCCATTGGTTCCTATTGGCGATGCTCAACTTTTCCAAGAATTTGATTTTGCCCTTAATTTGGGAGGAATAGCCAATATTTCAATGGATGATAATGGAGAAAGGCTCGCCTTTGATACCTGCCCTTTCAATTTACTTTTCAATTACTACGCGTTGATGTTAGGTAAACCTTTTGATGAAGGTGGAGAATTTGCAAAATCTGGACTTGTGATTCCGGAGATTCTTGAAGCTTTGGAAGGACTACCTTTTTATAAACAAAAAGGTGCCAAATCGCTGGCAAGAGAAAATATAACAGATGACTATTTACCTGTTTTGGGTCACACTGCTCAATCCCCCCAGGACATTTTGGCTACCTTATCCGAACATTTTGCAAATTGTATTGCAAGAGAGATTTTAGACCATACCATAGCCTCATCAATTCATCAAAAACTATTGGTAACAGGAGGAGGGGCTTACAATACATTCTTTATTCAGAGGCTGAAAAGCAAAATCAAGTCTAAAGTAGACCTGGTAATACCAGAAAAGCAGATAATAGATTTTAAAGAGGCATTGGTATTTGCCTTTTTGGGTTTACTTCGGCTTCGTAACGAAAACAACTGCTTGGCTTCGGTCACAGGAGCCTCAAGAGACAATTGTGGTGGCACTGTCTTTGGGTTCTTCAATAAAAATTGAACTTTAGAAATCAACACATGAGAGAATTACTAAAAAAGTTTGAGAACCTCCATCCGGAAATTGTTTTTGAATGGAATGACAGTGAAACGGAAGCTGAAGGTTGGTTAGTCATCAATAGTCTAAGAGGTGGAGCAGCTTGGGGTGATACCAGAATGAAGCCTGGACTCGATAAAAACGAAGTGATCCGATTGGCCAAAAACACAGCAATAAAAAACACTATTTCAGGTCCGGCTATTGGCGGGGCAAAATCCGGGATAAATTTTGATCCTTCAGATCCCAGAAAAGCAGGCGTTCTGGAGCGTTGGTTCAAAGCAGTCTCTCCGATTTTAAAAAGCTACTATGGCACAAGTGCCGGAATAAACATCGATGAAAACAGTGAATTATTACCCTTATCCGAGGAGTTTGGTCTTTGGCACCCTCAAGAAGGCATAGTGAACGCTTTAAACAAAAAAGGGGAAGCTGAAAAAATCAGAAAAATTGGTCAGTTAAGGCTTGGACTATCAAAAATTGTTGAAAATCCTCACTATTTACCTATTACTACCAAAAAATTTCAAATAAGGGATGTGATAACAGGTTTTGGCCTTTCTGAGGCTGTACTACATTATTATAAAATTTGGGGAGGTAGTCCCTCAGGAAAGAAGGCCATTATTCAGGGCTGGGGAAATGTAGGCGCTGCGGCTGCTTATTTTCTAGCTCAAAAAGGAGTGCATATCATTGGGATCTTATCATTAGAAGGAGCGATTATAGAAAAGGTTGGGATAGCACCGGAGACCATTACCTCCCTCTTTTTAAATAAGGAAAACAATAAACTGGTAAGTGACCGGCTAATCCCTTATGAAGAGGCGAAAGATCAACTTTGGGACTTGCCTGCAGAAATTTTTATTCCTGCCGCCAAATCAAGACTGGTTCAAAAAGAGCACCTAAAAAAATTAATCAATGGAGGACTAGAGTTAATTGTTTGTGGTGCCAATTTCCCCTTTGTTGAAAACGATATATTCCTTGGACCGGTCACTAAAATGGCCGATGACAAAATTGCACTTATCCCTGATTTTATATCAAATGCAGGTTTGGCACGAATAGCCGCCTATTTGATGTCTGATAAAGCTCAGATCACAGATGAGGCGATGTTTCAGGATGTGAGTAAAACCGTTTATAAAGCACTTAAAAAATGCCACACTTTTAATCCGAAAAAGACTAAAATCGCACAAACAGCATTGGAAATAGCCCTTCATAAATTAAAATGACAAATACAGTATCCCGTAATTCATTAATAAAATCAGGTTTTTTAACCAGTTCCAAGAATTTATTTGGTTACTAATCCACAAATTAGCTAGTTTAGGGAATTAAAGAAAAACTACTAAAATTCTCCAACAATAATCAAAACCCCTAACTTATCAATCTTTACATAAAAAATATAAGTGAATGAAGAAATATATAGCTTCATGGCTCCTATTCATTGGGCTAATAAGCGTATGCATACCTGCACATTTACAAGCCCAGGATATAACAACTAACCAGTATATCGCTCAAGCAGATCAACACGATACTAACGAAGCCTCCCAAGATCACATTTTGCATACAGAGGTTTCTGCCGAACATGAGACTGAGCATCATCACGCACCAACCTGGCTGGTTATTCCTTTTGTTGTACTACTACTAATGATAGCTACTGGGCCATTATTTTACGAAAGTTTTTGGCACCACAACTATCCTAAAATAGCTGTTGGTCTGGCCGTATTGGTTGTGCTCTATTATTTATTTGTTTTAGGCAATGTCCATAATCCGGTCCATGCCTTGGCAGAGTATGTCCAATTTATATCCTTATTGGCTTCTTTGTTTATTGCCTCCGGAGGAATCTTAATTAATGTGGATAAAAAGTCTACCCCTTTGGCAAATGTTCTCTTGCTACTTACAGGTGCTTTGATATCCAATCTAATTGGCACTACCGGTGCCTCCATGTTATTGATCAGGCCTTTTATCCGACTGAATAAAAACAACATTCAAGCTTACCATATCATATTTTTCATCTTTATGGTAAGTAATATAGGTGGCTCACTTACTCCCATTGGAGACCCTCCTTTATTTCTCGGGTTTTTAAAAGGGGTTCCTTTCTTTTGGACACTTGCCCACAATTGGCCCGCTTGGATATTAGCATTGATCATTTTAGCTGTACTGTTTTATTTCGTGGATCGAAAATTCGGAAGTAATGGAGACGGAGTGGTTCTCGAAGAGCAAACGCAATACAGCAATAAAATATCCTTAAAAGGAACGAAAAACTTTCTTTGGCTTTTGGTAATCATCATTTCAGTATTCTTGGATCCCAATGTCCTAGAATGGGTGCCTGCCATACATTATGATGGACAGAAATTCAGTTTTCTTCGAGAAGCTATCATGCTATCTGTAGCTTACTTCTCCTACAAATTTGCAGATCAGGAAGCCTTGTCCGGAAATGAATTCAACTTTGAACCAATTAGAGAAGTCGCGTTTATATTCATCGGCATATTTGGAACCATGATGCCGGCCCTTGAGCTGGTAGGTGCTTTTGCTCAATCTGAAGAGGGCTCAGCTTTAATAACACACAATACCTTGTATTGGGGCACAGGAATCCTTTCCGGCTTCTTAGACAATGCGCCTACCTACTTGAATTTCTTGGCAGCTGCCATGGCATCTCAAGGAGCTGATATAAATATCATCCATGAGGTCAAGGACTTTGCTTTGAACAATTATATAAACTCTGCTTTTGAATTGATGGCCATTTCTATCGCCTCTGTCTTCTTTGGGGCAATGACCTATATTGGCAATGGACCCAATTTTATGGTGAAATCAATTGCCGAACAAAGCGGAATAAAGATGCCTTCCTTTTTTGGATACATATTGAGGTTTTCAATTCCAATCTTGCTCCCAATCCTATTCATTACCTGGCTGGTATTCTTTGCTTTTGTTTAAAACCAAAACAAACAGTAGGTTTTACCTGAGGTTATGAATCTACTTCAATTCAACGTTTAAATTTATTACCCTACCTTTTGAAAGGTAGGGTAATAAAAATAACCTGATTATTTTGGCGATGGGAAGCCCCTTTAAAACTCTTATTGCTGAATTCAAATCAAGGGTAGATCACGGATGAAATTGAAGGGATATTATAAGGTATAGGGCCGAATAAAGCATTTTACTTTCCCTTAGAATTATTAAACCAAAACAACTCTTAATTCACCGAGGGTGAAAAAGATAAAAGGCCATTCAGGATTTCCTAAATGGCCTTTTATTATAATATAATCAGATTATATCAATTCTGCTACCACTTTTAATTTAGTCCCCGGAAGAAACCAGACTTTTTGATCCCCGGACAAGGAATAAGAATCAATAGATTCATCTTCTATAGCAATTTTCCCTTCTACCGTTGACTTGTAAAAAAGATTATTGACTACAGAGAGAATAATTATTTCCACAACCTTTCCCGACTGTTTTTTAACTTCAATCCGTTTGATATCTCCCTTTTCACCAGGCTTGAGCCGGTGTATCAAAAGACCTTGTGTCTCCTCGGTTTCATAGGATGCAGCCAATGCTGCTTTGTTGATATCCGCTTGGAAAAAGAAATCCAGTTCCTGTCTCCAAGTCAAACTATCCAAGACAAATTTCACCGATTCAGTTTCATCATTAAAGCGAATTTCTTTGTGGACTTCCGCAGCGCCAAGCTTTTCGATATTTTCTTCTAAGAAATCGGAAAGTGGAAAGTAGGCTTCAATCTGTGTAGGATTAGCAAACACCACTTTTTCCTCATCACTGCAAGAAACCAAACAGCCCAGCGTTAGAAAAAGACACAATACTTTTTGGCAATTGCCCATGGTAATTAACCTTTCAGAAGAACGTCTCCGGTCATTTCGCTTGGTTTGTCTACACCAATTAATTGAAGAATTGTTGGCGCCAAGTCTCCTAATTTACCGTCATTTACCTGTAACTGGTCATGTTTATCTACCATGATGCAAGGCACAAGGTTGGTGGTATGAGCTGTATTGGGTGTGCCATCTTCATTAAGCATGACATCACTATTGCCATGATCGGCTATAACAATAATGGTATAATCATTGGCAAGGGCTGCTTCAATTACTGAAGAAGCACATTCATCTACTGCCTCACAGGCCTTTACTGCCGCATCAAAGACCCCCGTATGACCTACCATGTCTGCATTGGCAAAATTCAAACAAATAAAATCAGCTTCTTTTTTGGGAAGTTCCTGGTTGATCTTTTTTGCAATCTCAAAGGCCGACATTTCCGGTTGCAAATCATAAGTAGCCACTTTAGGACTATTGCACAATATTCGGTTTTCCCCTTCAAATTCTTGTTCTCTACCTCCGGAAAAGAAGAATGTTACATGCGGGTACTTTTCGGTTTCGGCAATTCTGATTTGCTTTTTATTATTTCTTTCGAGAACTTCTCCTAAGGTATTTTTGAGGTTATCCTTTTCAAAAACTACTCCTATATCTTTGTATTTCTCGTCATACCTACTAAAAGTGACATAATCGAGATCAAGCTTTTTCATGTTGTAATCAGGAAAATCTCTTTGTGTCAATACTTCGGTAATCTCTCTACCCCTATCTGTTCTAAAATTAAAACATATTACGGTATCTCCTTCTTCTATGGACGCCAAAGGTTTGCCTTCCTCATCCACTTGAATGATGGGTCTTATGAATTCATCCGTCACCCCATTGGCATAGGATTTCCGAATTGCAGACAACATGTCTTTGGATTTTTCACCTTCACCGTTGACCATGGCATCATATGCCAATTTGACTCTTTCCCATCGGCTATCCCTATCCATGGCATAATACCTACCAACAATAGAAGCCACTTTCCCTGCGGAATTTTCACAATGATTTTTAAGGTCTTCCAGAAACCTTAAGCCGGATTTTGGATCAGTATCCCTTCCATCGGTAAAGGCATGTATAAATACATTTTCATCCAAACCATTGGCCTTGGCAGCATCACATAGCCCTTTTAGATGGTAAATGTGCGCATGCACCCCCCCGTCAGATACCAGCCCGAGAAAATGGACTTTTTTACCATTGGCTTTGGCTTTAGCAAATGCTTCTTTTAATACCGGGTGATCATTTAAATCCCCATCTTTTACTGCATTATTTATTTTAACCAAGTCCTGGTAAACCACCCTACCGGCTCCGATATTCATGTGACCAACCTCTGAATTGCCCATTTGGCCTTCAGGCAGACCTACTGCCAAACCTGAAGCTTCTAATTTAGAATGAGGGTATTTTTCAAATAAACTGTCGATAAAAGGCGTTTTGGCTTTATCAATAGCAGAAACTTCCGGATTAGGAGCAATACCCCATCCATCTAGTATCATCAATAAAACTTTTTTATCCATGTCTTTTTCTATTGGTTTCTATCAAATAAAATTCCGAAAGAAGCACTGTATTTGTACCTAAAATTCATTAGTATACGCATTCCAGTAATTCATCCATTACCACGCAAATATAAGACAATTAAAGATAGAGGTCAGCAAATTGAGGAATATTATCCATGAGGGATGGTCAAAAATAAACCTTGTAAAATTTCCTTAAACAAAATTTCATTTTACTGATATATTGGTCTGGAATTTGATAGAGATTTGAAATGTTACGCTTTAATTCAAAATTTTTACTTCTAGGTGTTTTCTTATTTGCCCATTTATTTGTAGGCTTGGCACAAGAGAAAAATGCATCACTCATCACCGCATTTCAAAAGGGTTCGAGTAAAGCCCTTTCTTCTTTTTTAGGCAAAATGGTTGAAATCCGATTTGACAATAACAAGAAAGATTTCTCAAAAAATCAGGCAGAAATTGTTCTGGCCAAATTTTTCAAGAACCAACCGGCAAGGAGTTTTAAATTACAAAAAGAAAAAAAAATTGATGCTAAAAACAGCTTTCTAATAGGTACTTACACTTCTGTCAACAATCAATATAGTGTATTGATTAAGGGCAAAGAACAAGATAACGGAAGATGGCTGGTAAATAGTCTTGATTTTGTTAAGAAATAAATTATCCTGTTGGTAGGAAATATTTTCTTATTTTTGACTTATCATGAAAGACTATATTACAGCAGAAGGGTTAAATCAATTTATAGATGCCGCACTTAAGGAAGATGTAGGTGTGGGTGACCACTCCACATTGGCATCCGTGCCTTCCAATCAACAAGGAAAAGCAAGCCTTTTAATTAAAGAGAAAGGAATCATTGCCGGATTGACCTTGGCTAAAAGGATATTTAATCACTATGACCCCAATCTGGAAGTAGACTTACTGATGAAGGATGGGGATGCTGTAAACCATGGTGATATTGGTCTAACCGTCTCAGGAAGCGCCCAATCCATACTTACTACTGAAAGGCTGGTATTGAACTGCATGCAAAGAATGAGTGGTATTGCCACCAAAACGCATCGTTTCAATCAACTAATTCAACATACAGCAGCCCGGTTACTGGACACTCGCAAAACTACTCCTAATTTCAGAATGCTGGAAAAATGGGCAGTGTCAATAGGGGGAGGAAAAAATCATCGGTATGCGCTGTATGACATGATTATGCTCAAGGACAACCACATTGATTTTGCTGGAGGAATAGCTGAAGCAATCAATGCTACCCAAGCTTATTTGAAAAAACATAAGCTGGACCTAAAAGTAGAGATTGAAACCAGAAATTTAAAAGAGGTGAAGGCTGTACTTGAATTAGGCGGTGTAGACATCATCATGCTTGACAATATGTCGCCCCAAGAAATGAAAGAGGCGGTTAAGCTTATTAATAAAGAATACACAACCGAGGCCTCCGGGGGAATTAATGAAAGCACCATCGTCGCTGTGGCCGAGTCTGGAGTCGATTTTATCTCAGTGGGGGCTCTTACCCATCAGGTTCAAAGTTTAGACATTAGCTTAAAGGCCGTAAAGTATCATCCGCAAACTGAAGATTAACTAAATGCGCATAATGTCCGCCTTCTTTGGCACTTAATACCTCATGGTTTCCTTCTTCGATAACTTTCCCATCTTTGATCACATAAATCCTATCTACCTTCCTTATGGTGGACAATCGATGTGCTATAATTATGGTGGTTCTTCCCTTCATTAATTGATCCAATGCTTCTTGAACCAAGGATTCCGTTTCGGCATCTAGAGAGGAGGTAGCTTCATCCAATATTAAAATGGCAGGATCCTTTAATATTGCCCTGGCAATGGCTATTCTTTGTCTTTGCCCACCAGACAATTTGATTCCTCGCTCACCTACCAAAGTCTCAAAGCCATCAGGGAATTTATCAATAAACTCCAATGCATTGGCCTGTTTGGCAGCCTTTACTATTTCGTCATCACTGGCACCAGGCTTGGCATACCTGATGTTTTCTCGGATAGACCCACCAAACAACAAAACTTCTTGTGGCACCATTCCAATATTCTTTCTTAAACCCTGAGGATCCCAATCTGCAATGGATTTTTCATCCAATAAAATGGCTCCGCTACCCAGGTCATAAAACTTAAGCAACAGTTGAATAATGGTAGATTTTCCGGCTCCACTATGCCCTGCCAGCGCAATTTTTTCTCCCGGTTGTGCATGTAAGGATATCCCGTCCAACACCCGATATTCAGGCCTGGTGGGATAATGAAACATTACCTTATCAAACCGAATAGATCCTTGGATAGGACTTGCCGGGCTTAGGCTTTTTTGCTCTTCTGTTTTTTCATTTAAAATTTCTAACACTCTTTCAGAAGAACCAATGGCCTTTTGAATTTGTCCGTAAATATCTCCCAAACCGGCAATAGACCCACCAATAAATGTGGTATACAAAACGAAGGAGACGAGGTCACCCACACTCATCTCTCCTGCACTTACTAAAGTAGCCCCATACCATATTACAGCTACGATACCTCCAAATAGAGCGAAAATAATAAAAGAAATAAAAGCACCCCTAAATCCTGCAGCTTTTAATGCTACCTCCACTACACTATTGAGCTTATTTCTATAACGGTTAATTTCATAATTTTCACCGGTAAATGATTTTACTGTCGCAATGGACTGTAAGGTTTCTTCCACCACCACATTGGCTGAGGCAAGGGTATCTTGGGTTTTCTTGGATAGCTTCCTTATGAATTTCCCAAATATCATCGCTATTACCACCAATACCGGAATCGTAATTAACATAAAAAGAGTCAGCCGAGGTGTGGTATAAAACAGAAAGATTATCCCGGCGATAAGTGTAATGATTTGTCTTAGCAATTCTGCCAAGGTTATAGAGAAAGTGTCTTGGAGCATTGTGACATCGGAAGTAATCCTACTGATAAGCTCACCCGTTCTTCGCTGATCAAAGAATGTCATTGGCAATTTCACCAAGCGCTCATACAATGCTACCCTAATGTCACGCATGGAGTTTTCACTGACCTTCGCAAAAAGCCAAACTCTAAAAAAAGAAAATATACTTTGAATAAATAATATCCCAATCAATACAAAGGCAATTCCATTGATATCATTTATTATCCAATCTTTCCCTGAAGCGGCATCAATTAACTTACCTGCTACATAAGGAAAAGTCAATAACATCAAGCTGGAGAAAAACAAAAAGACCATCCCAATGATAAATGGCACTTTATAAGCCATGGCAAACCTGAAAATCCCAAATAGCTTTTCGAAGTTCTTTTTATTTAATTTTCTTTTGTCGCTTTCTTCTATAGGTAAACCTCTTTGCTTAGCCATTGATAATACTATTTTTTACCTGTTAATAACTTTAGTTTTACTTTTTATTTTGGGTGAATAACCGGCCCAAACGGCGAAAAAATTGCTTTTCTTTTTCCCAGAAAAAAGCAAATTGCCCAAAAATAAAACCATATATCAAAAGGAATAACTGATATAATGGCAATACCAATAAAAGGTAAATAACCGTTTTCAAGAAACTCCCTTCACTGGCATCGAAGCCTAAAAAATCGAAAATGGGTTGCTTAATCAATAAAATGGTGAAACCAGTACAAGCAAACACAACCAAAACCAGTACTACCTGCCAAAGACTTTTTAGTTGCCATTTGGTTTGGAGTTTTTTTAGAAAATTGGATTTGTTTGCTTGTGGCTCACCCATCTACGTACTTTTAACTGAAGTCAAACAGGCCATTATTCAGGCACTGTAAGGCTTGATTTTTATGTTTTCCATCAACTAACAAGGATACATTGTGCTTGCTTCCTCCGTAGGAGACCATTCTCAATGGAAATTCTTCCACACTATCAATAATTTTATTGAGGACCTGTTTTTCTTCCATAATAGAATTACCAACAATGCAGATAATGGAAAGGTAATGATCAACTTCCACTTTCCCCAATTTCTGCAATTCAGCGGTAATTTCCTTTAAATGCGAAATATCATCAAGGGTTAATGATATGGCCACCTCCGAAGTGGTAATCATATCAATAGATGTTTTGTATTTTTCAAATATTTCAAAAACCTTCCTTAAAAACCCATGGGCCAAAAGCATCCGACTGGATTTTATCTTAATGGCCGTAATACCATCTTTGGCAGCTATTGCTTTGACACCAACAGAACCTTCTCCTTCCCCCGTAATGGTGGTCCCTGCTGCACTAGGCTCCATGGTATTGAGAAGTTTCACCGCCACATTGTGAGATTGGGCAGGCCATATAGAAGCCGGATGTAAAATTTTCGCACCAAAATAGGCCAACTCAGCCGCTTCATCAAAAGACAGTTGAGCAATCGGTCTGGTTTGATCTACCACCCGAGGGTCATTGTTATGCATCCCATCAATATCAGTCCATATCTCCACCACAGAGGCGGACAAAACTGAACCTATCAATGAGGCCGTATAATCACTTCCTCCCCTTTTGAGATTGTCCACCTCATTCAGGTGATTTTTGCATATATAGCCCTGTGTGATAAAAATAGTTTCATTGGGATAACCCGCCAATATAGCTTGAAGCTTTTCGTCAATTCTACCGAGGTTGGGTTCATCATTTTCATCAATGCACATGAACTCAAGTGCGGGTAAGAACACTGCAGGAATTTCATTTTCCTGAAGCAAGGTATAAAACAGCTTGGTGGATAGTAATTCCCCCTGAGCCAAAATATCCTTATTAATGGCTTCATTAAAGGATATCTTAAGAATTATATTCAAAAACTCAAAATGCTCATTAATGATTTGCAAGGCCTTGGCCTTTCCCGCATCAGAGCTCAATAAGTCTTGATGAAATTTAATGTAATGCTCATGGAGACTTTGAATTTTTTCCTTGGCCTCATCCTTTTTCCCTGCAGACAAAGATTCTCCTATCGCTACCAAAGCGTTGGTAGTACCGGACAAGGCCGATAGCACCACAATTTTCTTTTCATCATCTACTGTGATCAGATCTTTTACCTGATGCATTCTTTCCGGCCTTCCTACAGAAGTACCGCCAAATTTCATGATTTTCATTAGAATACCAGATTTATGATATATGTTTTTATTAGCTGGCCTTAAAAGCCTAGCATTTTTATCGCCGTAATGGCTGCTTCATCTCCCTTATTACCATGTTTACCTCCTGCTCTATCCAAAGCTTGCTGCTGATTTTCCGGAGTCAAAACACCGAAAATCACCGGCTTGTCATATTTTAATCCTACTTGAGTAATCCCATTGGCTACGGCATCACAGATAAAATCAAAATGACGTGTTTCACCTTGAATAACACAACCCAGACATATCACGGCATCTATTTCCTCGAGTTTTGCCAACCACTGCGCTCCTAGAGAGAGTTCAAAGGATCCCGGAACGTTCTTTCTATATATATTCTCCTTTTTTGCACCATAGCGCAAAAGGGTTTCAACTGCTCCACTATAAAGCGAAGAAGTAATTTCATCATTCCATTCAGCCACCACAAGGGCAAAGGTCTTATCACTTATATCCTGAATATTTTCTTGGGTATGCTGACTTAAATTTTTTAATGAGGTAGCCATAAGTTTACTATTAATTCACAAAAAAAGAGTAAAACCAATCAGGTCTTACTCTTTCTTATCAATGATTTAATTCATATCAATTAGAAGCCAGACCTTGGAGGCGGGCTTTATGCTTTCGCGCTTCACTGTATTCATAAGCATTTGAATACTTTGTTTCTATTTCTTCATAAGTAGCAATGGCTTGATCCAAGTCACCTGCTTCTTCATAGGCGAGAGCCAATTTAGCTAAATATTTTGGGGTGAAAAACTCATTGACTTTATAATTGGCAGCATCTTTATAATAATCAATGGCAGCATCTAACTCGCCAAGCTCCATATAGGCATCGCCAATTAATGAATAAGCATGTGCTTGTACTAGAAAGTCAGAAGATGAAAACTTTTTCAAATGCTCGGCTGCTGACTGAAATTCACCTGTGGACAAGTAAATAGAGCCCACATAGTAATGAGCCAGATTGGATGCGTCTGTTCCGCTGTAATCATCAATAATAGTGAGAAATCCGGGTTCCACACCATCTCCATTTAAAGCAAAGTCTAAACTATCCTGTTCGAAATAGTAAACCGCTTGGAACATTTCTCCTTGAGCCTTCTCGTTTTGATTGGCTTTATGTATCTGAAACCCAACAATCCCGGCGATAATTAAAATTACCGCGCCAATGGCTCCACCAACAAGTTTGGCGTTGTCCTTTAAGAAGGTTTCACCTCTTCCAAGGCGGTCTGCAATCGCTTCCGGATTCTCAAGAAGCTCATTGGATGTATCAGTAGTCGGTTTCCCTTTTTTGGTCTTTTGAGTGGCCATCATTTTTAATTTTGAGTGGCAAATATAGATTATGTTTTAATGAATAACAAAACTATTGTGGCCTGAGCAGTAAAAAATGAATAAGTATGGTTAATCTTAGCAATATTTTTTACCCTTTTACCAGGCTCTCACTTCCTTAGCATTGCTTGCCTTATTACTTTTTCTTCCCCAAACGCATCAACTTCAACCCTAGTTTTGCAGGGTTTTCTGAACTCTCTTATGAAAAATTGCAATCGCTAGAAAATCAGGCTGATTGGGAGATTTCAGCGTGGTATCGGTATGGTGAAATCGATAACAGCAAGGAAGAGGCCGATTTTGAAGCAATTTCAGGAGTAATAGTAGGAGCTATGGCTATTTCGGGTAATGGCTGTAATCCCTCCCTTCCTATCCTGTCAATAAATAAAAATGCCTCACCTTCAACCGTTTTTGAAAGTGAGGCATTTGATTAATCTAGCTTCCTAAGATTTCCAAGGCCCTGTAATGGCCAAGGTTATTCCCGGTCCTTGTATGTTTACAAAATAAGTTTTTCCGGATGGTGAAAACACTCCTCCGGCTAATTCCGACTCAAAGCCTACATTTTCTGCCAAATGATACAATTCACCTTCCGGTGTAACACCTACTAGGAATGGATGTTTGTGGTCCTCACATAAAATAACATCTCCCCAAGGAGCCACAGCCAGGTTATCACAATTTTTCAAAATCTCCCTGTCTTTAGACTCAACGAATAGGGTCAACTCTCCGGGATTATTTTTTTCCTCCGGTTTTCCTTCATCCGGACTTGGGGTGTAACGAAACACCTGACCTGCTCCAATTTTACCCCCATTGGTACAAGCAAAATAAACCTCCTTGTCTCCATACCATATACCTTCCCCTCTGGCAAAAACTGCAGCACCTTTGTCAAATCCTTGGAAACGGAGGTCATCTTCCGGGCTTTCCACATTTTCAATATCAACCCATGTCACTTTATGCCTTTTCATTAGCGGAAACACCGGACCTTCACTGTCTTCCCAGTTTCTGGTATCCCTGCTTTTTTCTCCCACAATAACAAGTGCCTGCAGCTTTCCTCCTTTATGAAGCTGGCCTGGCCTATTGGGAATGTACCTGTAAAATATACTGTCTCCTCGGTCTTCTGTAAGGTAAACCACTCCTGAAGCAGGGTCTACAGCTACCGCCTCATGATTGAACCTTCCCATAGCTTTAATAGGTAGTGGTTTGGCTCTTTTGATTTCCTCGGATGCCGGCACCTCAAATACATAGCCATGGTCTTTTTCCAAACGTCCCTCATAACCTCCTTTTTTCAAGGTGCTTTCTTCACATGTAAGCCAAGTACCCCATGGAGTAATTCCACCAGCACAGTTTCTGACGGTTCCAGCCAAACTCATATATTGTTTTTCAAGTTCCCCTGTATTCTCATTGTATACAAAGGTTGAAGTACCTCCCAAGCTTGGCAATAAACCTTTTCCATAATCATAAAAATCTTTGGAACTAATTTTATCCACCAATTCATTGTTTTTACCAAAACCTGAGTTTTCTAATGAATCAGGACTAAGTTCATGGTTTCGGACAACAATGGTTCGCCCATTTTCACCTTGAAAGGCCCCCATCCCATCTGAGGCCCCGGGTAGATAAAACCCATCGTCCATTTTATCTCCCTTGGTTGTAAGCATTTTATATGAAAATCCTTCAGGTAAATTTAAAATACCTGCCGGATCCTTTATTAAGGGCCCATAACCTAAAGTAGTCGGTGTTGCTGCTTTTCCTATAACTTGTTTGGGGTTAATAAATTGATACAACCCCATAAAGCCAAGTGTAGCCATTCCAGAGGTTTTAATAAATTTTCTTCGTGTGTCTTTGTTAGATGGATTCATATAAAATTTACAAAATGGTTATTAATTACTATACGCCAAAATCCAGAATCATACCTCATTTCTCAAAAAGGATTTCCCTCGATATAATGGATAAGCAGTTTAATAAATATCAAAAGAAATACCTATCCCTTATCTGTTAACGGTCAAAATCAACTCTCTTCCTTAACTTAATCGAATTTAAAGCCAATATGCGTCTTTCTGACGAAACAAATTTCATGTAATCTTAACCTATTGTAAACACAATCATTCAGTATCCTCATTATCTATTTATTAATATTTACTGCCTGAAAACACCTAAAAATTAACCATTTGACCACGATTAATAGCGATAGAAAACTATTTAAACTAAATCATCCAACCCGCTTTATAATCAATCTCATTTAAAAACATTAGCCAACTGAAGGCAATGCAAGTACGCTAGGTCTCTATAACCTTTTGGGCTTCCAATAGCTAACAATTACCTTTGTGAATCAACCAACTAATTATGGAACAAATAAAAAATGATAAAAAAGAGGTTTTAATGGCTGCACTGTATCGCTGTCAAAATCCTTTTGTCATTGCGCAGATCGAAAGCCTATTGGAAAGAGAGCAAGTACTTGCCCCCATAGGAGCAGTTTCCGAAGACTACCCCCTCTTGCTCCAAGTAAAATCATATAGAGACACCTCATTACAAACAAACCTCAAGGTTCGCTCAGTGAACCTTTTGACTAGTTACCAAAATTGGACTGTCTGGCCTAAATTCATCGTCTCCTTTATCATACTTATTATCTCTGCGGCCATCATCAATAACTTTTCTTACGAAGAAGGGACCTTACAATATTCCAACTTTATTTCCGGAATGGTAATGATATACGGAGGTCTGTGGACCTTTTTCATAATGGATGCCCTAATCGTGCTGGTGTTGGCTTATACAGGCAAAGTAGAAATTGCTCAGAGTTCGCTGATCAGAAAAATATTTTGCTTGATTTTCCCACCAATAGCCATTGGTCAGCGCAACTTAGTTGAACCGGAAAAAATATGGTTACCATTTTATAATTGGTCAAAGTGTAATGAAGGATTATACAATCACTTAAAAAAACAATTCTCAATTCCCATGATTATTATCGCTTTATTAATTATCCCGGTTTTGTTAATTGAGTGGCAATTTTATGAAGAGGTTGAAAATTTTCTAAACACCGACCTATCTTTCCTTCTTGGATTGATTCAAGGTTTTATCTGGTTTGCTTTTGCCTTTGAATTTTTACTATTGATCGCAATTACGGATAATAAATTCTCTTACATCAAAAGAAACTGGATTGACCTGCTCATCATTTTACTTCCATTTGTCTCCTTTGTCAGGTCTTTAAGACTGGTAAAGGTGGCCAAAATCACTCAACTTTCCAGAGGTTATAAGCTTAGGGCTTTATTAATGAAAGCACGCGAGGGATTTATTTTTGCTAGCTTCTTTTCCAGAATAATGGCTGTGAAACCGGATTTTCGATTAAAAAAACTAATGAAAAAATTAAATGAAAATCAAAAAGAAAGAGAAATAATTGAAGAAGATCTGGCCAAACTATGCAAATGGCTTGTTGATAAAAAACAGACCAATCCATAGTATATCTGATTAAAGAACTTTAAATATCTTTACCTACAGATATCCCCTTCAAACTAATTTTAGGTATATTGAAGCTCTTTTCAATTTCATAAATATTTCAAATGTCACTTAAAACTATTCTAGGGTTTCTCCTTTACGGGATTCTTCTTTCAAACCTACAAGCACAAGAAACCTTTGAAATTTCTCCCTCGGTAAAAAAAATAGTTTTTCTGGGAAACAGCATAACCTATTCAGGTCAATATGTGGATTATGTTGAAAGCTATTTGAGGCTAACCTATCCTGAGAGGGAATGGGATTTCATTAATGTAGGGCTTCCAAGTGAAACGGTTTCAGGCCTCTCGGAAGAAGGCCATGCCGGAGGGAAATTTCCAAGACCAGACCTGCATGAAAGATTAGATAGAGTATTAACTGAATTGAAGCCTGACTTGATTTTTTCTAATTATGGAATGAATGACGGGATTTATCTTCCTTTTGACAAGGAGCGATTTGAAGCCTATCAGAAGGGTCAGATAAAGCTACAGGAAAAAGCCAAAGCCATTGGAGCAGACATCAGCCACAGCACACCTCCTGTATACGATCCAAAGAAAGGAGCAGCTTATGCTAACGTTTTGGATATTTACGCATCTTGGCTGCTTGGTCAGCAGTACACTGAAGGTTGGAAGGTCGTCGATATGCATTGGCCAATGAGAAAATTTCTAGAGGATCAAAGAAAAACTGACCCTTCTTTTGAACTGGCAAAGGATGGGGTTCATCCGGCCGATCTGGGGCATTGGATAATGGCAAGAAACCTGTTATTCGGTATTGGCGAAATAGATTACCTTACGGAGGATCAACCTTCGGTTGTTTTTAAGAAATTCAATCAGGGGTTAGAAGTGTTGTCGCTTGTAAAAGAAAGACAAGCAATAACCAAAGATGCCCTATTGAATCATATCGGTCACAAGCGGCCGGGTATGAGAGAAGGGCTAGCGTGGGAGGAGGCTAAAATAAAAAGGAAAGCAACCCTTCAAAAAATTAACGAACTTATTCGGGAAAAATAATCCGACAAGCCTTGACAAATTAGAAGTGATATTGCCAGTATAGGGTTCACTCTAAGATCCTGAAACCAAGAAATAGGATTGACAGACCAAAATTTTGGGTTCATGCTGTTTACCCTTAGGTTTAAAAGCTGCGGAATAAGGCAAAGACCACCTATAAGTACCTGTATTGGACAATATAAGCGCGCATTACCTACCCCTCAGGTTATAAATCCATTTCGTTAAAATAGGTGTATAAAAAAAGCCGGTCGCGTAGGCAACCGGCTTCTCAAATATTAATGTTCTCAATTACTATTTTCCTTCGAGCGCATTTGCTCCCGCAACGATCTCAAGAATTTCGTTGGTAATAGCAGCCTGTCTGGTTCTATTATAAACAAGTTTCAAATCTTTCAATAGATCAGCAGCATTATCTGTTGCTTTGCTCATGGCAGTCATCCTAGCGCCATGCTCAGAAGCATTGCTGTCAAGAATGGCCTTATAAAATTGAATTTTCAAAGAATTAGGCACCAACTCTTCAATGATATAATCCTTGGAAGGTTCAAAGATATAGTCCTGTTGGGATATATCCTTTTCCTCTTCTTCCATTTTAGCAATAGGTAAGAATTGTTCTTTCACAACAAGCTGAGTAGCTACGTTTTTGAACTGGTTATAGACCAAAATCACTTGATCGAAATCCCCATTCACAAAACCTTCCATAACATATTCAGCGGCTTCTTTTACAGGTTCGAAAGTAATGTTTTCAAACAATCCTGCATGATCTGAAACCAAAGGATAATCTTGTTTTTTAAAGAAATCTAGGGCCTTTTTACCTACGGGCATCACCGTGATATTCTCGCCTTGATGCTCTTGAATTACAACATTCGTAGCTTTAATAATATTGGAATTAAAAGCACCACACAAACCTTTATCGGAAGTTATGGGTACAATTAACAAATTACTTACACTACGTTCCTGAGCATATACAATATCAGACACTCCTTCAGCACCTGAAGATATATTATTTAGGATGGAAGTTAGTTTTTGAGAATAGGGTCTCATCTGAACAATTTTCTCTTGTGCCCTTCTCAGTTTAGCAGCCGCCACCATTTTC
>NZ_CAXBOC010000031.1:0-18854 GCF_963976465.1 uncultured Cyclobacterium sp.
CAAAACCATAGCTGTCAGTAGATACGGGATTAAAAGTTAAATGAGGAATGTCTTTTTTCATCTTATCTACAACCAGCAGTATAGGTATACAGCCGAGGTAATTGGTACCGAAGATACCAAATTATTCCAACGGGTGAAAACCCTAGGTCGATTTCTACGGGTACCTTTTGGGTTTAAAGGGAAGTCGAAAGTGTTGAAAGCTGTACCATTTTTACACTTTGGGAACCGTCGTAAATTGGAGTTCTAATCCGCTAGACTTCCTGGAAAAGGGTAAACCGGTAGTAGCCCAACCTAAGTTCTTTGGTTTAGGTTGGCCACTACTTGGGTACCGGTTTTTAATGTTCTATTATTGACTCCTTGGTTTTTCTACTGCCTTTGAACAACAAGTATAAAGTAAAAGATACTTCCCCAATTGCTGCAGAAAAGCCAACAATGGTGGCCAAGACAAGTTGGTTGCCAGGAAATATAAAATTTCCAAAGGTTTCTATCAAATAGCCTCCGGCTGCTATAACCATTAAAATGCCAAACACTTTCGGGAACAATGGAGAACGATAGAGCAATATTCCCAGCAACAAACAATGAATACCAAAGAAGGCTCCTGCCAATAGATATCCCGCATTGTGTGCATTCATAAATAACATTGCCCATACCTCTTGTTGTTCTGTGCCCAAAGCGGACATGGGGCCACTCGCATCGGTAGCATATAAGGCCATATAATGGTTCAAGAGATTTAAGCTTGCTATAGCCGGATGTGCCAAAAGACGGAAAACTGACGCAATAGCAGCCAAGGTAGGATTGACCGGCTTCAATAACTGATACAGTAATACCGAAATGACAGCATCTATCATAAAAGCCAATAAATCGCTTACCAAGCCAAGGCGGAAAAGCCCTTCAGATGAATTTATATTCGTCAAGGTTGCCAGAGGGTCATCCGGAATAAAAATCATTCCACGAACATAACCTTGGCTAAATCCTGCCAAAATGATCACCAGCAAATAGAATATACCGGTTAACCTTGCTTTTTTGTTTAAGTTGTAGTTCATCTTTTTTTTATTTATGTGGATAGGAATAATTCATCTATTGGTTTGCGCACCTTTTTTCTTCTTTGTGTCCCGTCTTTACTTGATCTATACCCCACTGGTGCGATCACCGAAGCATTGAGCCCCATTTCATCGAGGCCGAGGAGTCGGTTATAGGCTTGTTTATCAAACCCCTCCATTGGGCAGGCATCTATCTGCCGGTCAGCACATGCTATTATCAGGCTGTTTAGCGCCAGATAAGTTTGTTTTTCTGTCCAGCTTTTCCGATCTCCGGCGGACATATGCGCAAGGCTTGATTTAATGGATTGGCCATACTTTTTCAGCCCTTGAATATCTCCGGTCTTCTGAATATCAATGACCTGCTGAATGTATTTGTCCACCTGTTGGTCGTGGTTTTCAGTGTAGTTGCAGAAAACAAACAGATGAGACGAGTCCGTGATTTGAGCTTGATCCCATGAGGCTTTACGCAGTTCCTTTCGGATTTCCTGATTTTCCACAATCAATACTTTATACATTTGCAAGCCATAGGAAGAGACCGAAAGCCTGATCGCTTCTTTTAGGAAGTTTAAATCTTCAGTTGACACCTTCAAGGAAGAATCAAATACTTTGGTGGCGTATCGCCAATTGAGTTTATCTAGTAAATTCATTTTTTCTTTTTTATAAATGTTTTGATGACAAAGTCTTGTTGAAAGCCGGTTTTGAGATAGAGCCCTTTTCCCATATCAGAAGCCTGAAGAGTGGCATATGTGGCTCCTTTCTTCTTGGCTATTTTCATTATTTGGATAAGTAATTCTTCCGCAAAACCTTTTCTACGTTGTGAAGGAATGATGCCCATTGAGTGTATACCAGCGATCCCTTGCTGATCCATAAAGAGTACTGCAGTACCTACCGGATTTCCGTTATTTTTGCCAATGTAGTACTCAATAGATCCCATGGTTTGGCTCACTGTTACGGCACTTATTTTATACCCAAAGGCTTGCTCAAATAGTTGCGACCAAATTTCAGCCAAGGGTTTATTGCTTACTTTCTGAATAAGGACTCGCTCTTTAGGGGCTGGCGCATGGTTCAAATCCATAGACATGGCTATTTGTTTGTGTTTTTCCTCAAATCCACAAGATTTAAGGATCAACTCTTGCCTATGAAGCGCATCACCCCATACAGGAAGAGATAGTTTGTCCAGCTTCCATTTGAGCTGTATATCCAGAATAGCCTGCCTTTCCATTGGTTGGGTAAACCAAAGTTTGTTTGGCCATTCACCATTTCCTGAAATGCTCATGCCGTAACCGGGTTCTTCAATGTATAGTCCCGTTAGCTGACCTCCGATCTTCCAGAGGGAGGTCAGGTTGTCTGTATTTGCCTTAATTAAGTTCATTTTGGGATTTGATTAGAATGACACCTGTGATCATCACTAATAGACCGGCGATTTTTTTTATTGTAATCGGTTCCAGAGGCATATTAAACCAGCCAAAATGTCCGGCAATGGCAGCGGAAATAAGCTGTCCGGCCAGGCCAAAGGTCACGGCTGTGGAGATACCTATTTTTGGAATGATATAGTAGAAAAGCGTAACAGCAAAAAAGCTCAATACCCCTCCGGTGACCCACATATACAAGGGAATTTCCCTGACCTGATGTATGCTTGGAAACTGTCGAACAGTGATTAACACGGTGATAAGGGTAAGGCTTGCACCCATGGTCAATGCTGTGGAGGTGGCCAGCAATGAATTGTTTAGCAAAATGCCTAGGCGGGCATTGATCCCACCTTGGATCACCACCATAATTCCAACCAGAAAGGAAAGCAGAAACAATGTTAGGTTATTCATCTTCGGCTTAATTGGAGTGGAAAGGAATAGCCATTGGTCGCATTGGTGCAGCACTTGCACCCTTCAGCTTTAGGGAGGCTGCGATAAAGGCAAATTGGTACACTTTATCCCCTGCCAGCTCTTCCAGAAACATCTGCTCGATAAACATCAGCCCTTTTTCTGCCAATAAGTAGGTGTGTACCGGTACCCAATTGTCTTCTCTCTCTGGAGGAAAGGCTTCAAAGCTGAGATTGTCTGCACCAAGCAGCATAATGCCTTGGTCTTCGATAAGCCATTTAACTGCATCTAGGCTAATTCCCGGATAGTTGTCGAGGTAGTGATCGGCATCCTGATAGAATTCAGCCTGACCTGTTCGAATAAGGACAACATCTCCAGGCGCTAGACTTAGGTCTTGCTTATCTAGCGCATCTTGAAGATCATTGGCGGTAATCCTATAGTTTTTTGGAAGTGTACCTTTTGATAATTTAACATCTATCAATACCCCACGGGCAATGATAGGAGGGATGGTTTCGGCTCCGGTCTTTTTCCAGCCTTTGTCTCCTAAGTGCTCTTCAGGGGTAAAACCATTCCATATCTTCCCATTCAGACCAAAATGGTTGAGCGCATCGATATGTGTCCCCATATGGGTATACATAGATATGGCATCTCCGGTATAGCTCACCTTGTGATTCATCTTTTCGCCCAATCCATTGGGATTGTCTACCACGGTGCCTTCTGGGGTATGGGTCAGCCAGTATTGATAAGGGGGATCTCCCAGTGCATGGAAACTTGGCATGCCCACGAAATACTCAACGCTTAAATCATAGGTTTTACCGGATTTGATCTGAGACAAAACCTCTAGACGAGAGGAATTTGACATAAGGTTCAGTGCGCCTATTTCGTCATCGGGTCCCCAAGGGCTTTTGCCTACGGTTTCATTTTGTTGGCCCGCGACGCTTAAGGGGCCTGCCAGCAGCAAGGCTAGGATTAAATTTGTCTTTTTCATGATTTGAATAATTTGTTTGAGCAAATTTCTAAACCATGCAGTCCAAATTAATTAAGGTATCTTAAGAAAGCCTTTTGGTGAAGTTTTTCCGAAGGGCACTGAGGTGTTCCGGGGTTATCCCCAAAAAGGAGGCAATCATATATTGAGGAATCTGCTGCTCCATGTCTCTATATCTACTTATAAAGTCATTATAGCGTTCATCAGCAGTTTGGCTCATGGAGTTAATGGTTCGTTCTTGAAGGGCTACATATCCATTTTGCGTTTTCATTCTGAAAAACCGATCCATCATATGTATCCGGTCATACAATTTATTGAGTTGGTCTCTGTGAACCTGCAAAACCGTGCAATCGGTAATGGCTTGAATAAAAAATGTGGCCGGTTTTTGAGTGAGAAAGGCATATAGGTCATTTACCCACCATCCTTTAATCCCGAATTGAAGAATATGCTCCTTGCCGGTATCATCAATACGATATAGCTTCAGGCAACCTTCGGCTACAAATCGCATATGATGAGACGATTGCCCTTTTTGGAGTAAAAACTGTTTTTTCTTTAGGTGGATGGGTTTGAATGCAGCATTGATAAGCAAAATTTCCTTTTCCTTTAGAGGGACAATTTCTTCAATATTATGAATTAAGGTGGTATGCATTTTTACTTCGGTTAATCCTCACTATTTGTGCACAATACAGCAGCTCCACAAGCTATTTTTAGCGAGATTAGCTTTGATTATTCCCTTTTCCTTTATTGGTAGATTTGTTTCTTTTTATTTGAATAAAGGGACTTTTAATTAGGTAAAGAAAGGACTGTTTTTCTTCGGTATCAAATTCTAGCAATCCGTATTTCATTTTTTCTAAAGGCATCATTTTGAAGGTGCCAAATAAGCGGTCCCAAATAATCAATATGTCTGCATAGTTTGAATCCGTATAGAACTGCTCTTGTTGATGATGCACTCGATGATGGTCCGGCATTACAAATAATAAGCCTAAAGTCGAATTCAGCCATTTCGGATAATTTAGATTGGCATGTTCAAAAAAGAAGAATAAGTAAAGGAGGAAATAATACAAAGCCATAGAAAAGACATCTGTTCCAAAAAGAGCAGCTGTGATTATATTTCCCGTTCCAAATACTAGAATCAGCTCTATTGGGTGAAAGCGAAAAACCGTTGAAGCATCCATTGTGGTATCGCTATGATGAACCCTATGAAATCTCCAGAGAAGAGGGATTTTATGCGTTCCCCTATGGATCCAATAGGCAGTGAGGTCATATAGGGCCACCGAAATACAGAGCTTAACCCCAAGAGGTAATGTTATCAGGTATAATAGACCAATATTGTTTTCATTTAACCATTCAATGGTAAAAACTTGAAATGTGACAAAAAAGATATTCAAAATCACAAGGATAATTTGGAACAGTACATTCTGAAATAGATGATAAACCCTCTTATTGAAAGTAAAAGGGGTTAGCATAATTTGCTCCAAGGAAAAGAAAAGGGCAATTAATCCAATCACTATATAATTGGGATCAATTCCCAATAATTGGTTGAGTAAATCCATGGGCTATAATATTCGATGAATGGCCTTTCAAGTTTATTTAGCTTATAGCTAACAGGCTGTGTATCTGTTTTGTCACTCGGGCTTTGGCAAATACATAAAGAAGTTACTTAGCCGAGCCCTTTGATACCGAAGATACCAAATTATTCCAAAGGGTAAAACACTGTGCCAATTTTCATGGGTCGCCTTTAAGCCGGTGAGCGACGAGATAGCGGTGAGGATCTGTCTTAATAATTTGTTTTATTTACAAAAAAGCAGGCCCCAAACCAAGGATTGAATTTGCTCAGGAAAATGACAAATAAAACATTGTGCCAACAATTCCCTTTCTTGCTCCAGTTAAATGGGCAGGTCGTTACGAAATATTGATGCTTACATTTCAGTCCCTACCATCTACAATTGCATTCCTATTCTTTTAGCTTTCATTGCGATTTTTCCGGTTTTATTATGGTTGAGAAATGCAGTGGTATGGATCCAAGCATTATTGTAACCTCAAAATGCAGCTATTATAAGGATGAGTCACCCTGTTTCTTTGCGGTTGCCAAATAACCTAAGCCAAATAATTCTTATACATCTTTTAAAACTAAGTACTTATCTAATTAACTATTACGAATTGATCTCCTCTCTGGTCAAAGTTAACCACGCTGGTCTAAGTTTAGCGAAGCGTAACTTAGTCCTATAATACCGAAAGTTTTCAACTTTCATAGAAGTGACCCTGATGCTATCAAGAGCAAGAATAGCCGAAAACTTCTAGGATGACCTCAGCAATTCCGGCTTCGACAGGCTCAGCCACCGGTGCCTCATAATAAATCTCTTCTGAGTTAATAAAATAGGTGTTGAGATCTGATAAAAAAGAAAAATTCAATAGGAATGGGCTTCAGCCCATTTTCAAAGAAAGTGCGGTATATCCCGGCTTTAGCCAAAATTAAAAGAGTGGAAGGCCAGGAAAGAAATTGACATCAATAATAAAAAGGGCTCAATTCAAAGTGGGGAGGAATGCCCCGGAATACCCAGCCTGTGATACCTGGCACATTTTAAACCGAAACGGGTGGCATAAGTCAAACCATTATATCCAAAAGATAAGCCGAAGAAGTCTAAAACCTGTGTTTTACTACCTGCACAACCGTATGATCAGGTGGATTCTGAACAAGTACAAAAGCTTCAAAGGAAGCAAGGTCAAAGCGGTAAAATGGCTTAGACGAGTTACGAATTCATATCCAAACCTTTTCTATCATTGGGGACTGGGATACAAATTAGTCTAACTTAATGGACCAATCATCGACTGCATAATAAGAGCCGTATGAATTGAGAGGTTCACGTATCCCGGTCGACCGGGATGAGAGGTTTAGGGGTGGGATTCCCCTTTACCTACTCGACTGTATGCCCGTGCTTTCTTTTCGTCCCTGCGTAGGGAAAGGCACACTCTTTGACAAGCTACGGCAAGTGCGGTTGGCATGAGCGGCTTGGCAATGTGTGTGGCTTTGAAGGGTCGACATATTATCTGATTTTATTTTTCATTAGTTCTGTCAGACTTGTGGTAAATGGAAATGCTGATGCTCTGCCTGTCGCATAATTTTCCAGATTTCTGAAATTCCAACTGACGTTCTCAAATTCACTGTCAGTCACAGGTTCTATTTGAATAACGAGATAATTATCCTGTGATGGAGAAGGATACCCTTTTCTGATTAAGTCGTCCTTTGAATATACTTTAGGTCCTCTGCTTTCAATCTTCCATAATTCACCGGAGTTAGTGTCTCCTATAGTGTGAAGTAATAAGTATTTTGAACTTACTGTTTCTTTGTCAAGTATTAGTGACCCTGTTCCTGAACCCATTCTGAAATTATATAGTCCAGTTCTTTGAATCCAATCAAATTGTTCCTGTGAGTTGTAATATCCCACTAATACAAAAGTATCGTCAGGGATTAAGTCTCTATTGGTGTTGTAAGGCTCTGGCAAAGGTTCTTTGACAACATTGTCAGATTCAGGCGGACTTTTATAGATGTCGAATGTTCTGAAAGCAATTTTCTCCCGCTGTGAAGCACGGTTTATGAAGTGCTCAATTATTTCAAGAATAAATGCTTTTAATTCTCCGATTCCGCTGTCGGTTTTTGATGGTTTTACCGGAAATGCTCCTAATCCCGGAATAATTTCGTGAAAACCCTTTTGGTTAATGGATTTGTCACCGGGGTATAAAACATAAGCTCCTCCTGTTCTTCTGATAGCATCTTTGTAGGCGTGCATCTTCAGCAGGTCGGCATTTTTGTAAATGCCTTTTCTGTTTTCTGTTTTTTCTTCGTTAAGGTCGTTTTCTGTGTTCTGTTCCAGAAAATCGGTCAGGTTGGCGATTTTGTATTTGGCATCAAAATGAACATGAACAATCAGTTCCTGTTTTTCCGCTTCCGTTTCTGAAATTCCATAAGGCCAGAATGAAAGCGTATAGTCAGGACGAAGGGTGGTCGTCCAGCTACCTGAATCGGGATAATTTTTCTTTCCGCTGAATGAACGGTTGTAATTAAAACGAATTTTCAGTTTTCTGTTGCCTGAATCATATACACCTCTTAGTGCGGTGAATTTTCCCTGCTTTATCTGAAGATTTAAACCGTCAGGGGTTTCTTTAATTAAATCTGAAATGTCTTTGGTTTCTATATCAAATATGGATTGAAACAAATCGAGCAGTTTGAAGAAAAGCCAGTATTCATACAGTGTGGCAATGTCTTTTTTACCTCCGCTGTAAATATCGTCTCCACCTTTCCAGATGAGTTTAGCGGCAAGATCAAACATTAACCATACACGTAATACTTCTCGGTAACCTTCCTTGCGCTGCAATACAGGACTGTTCAGTTTTAGGGTTGTTGGTCTTGAAATATCTTTGAAAACAGAATGGTGAAGCTGACTCTCCAGTTCACGAATCAGTAATTCTGACTCATTTTCCATTTTCTTATGTCCGAACTCTTTTGCTTTGTTGTTTATGTCTGTGCAGAATTTCAGGAAATTTTCAAGTGTATGTTTAATGAAACGGTTTTCAGGAGTGTCAACTGAATCTGTTTTTCTGATGGCTGTGATTCGTTCTGGCAAAGTATCAATGCCGTAACTTCTCAGATAATGCCTTTCAGGTAATTTGTTTCGCTTACCGCCTTTTAGTATTTCTTTAATGTTAGTATTTGAAAATCGTCTTGCGTTGCGAATGTCTTTTTCTTCCGTGGTTTCTGCCCATTTAGTTACGGGTGCTGTAACAATCCGGTGTATTGCTTCTGCAAATTCATCAGTTCCAACTACTGACTTTATGAAGGCAAATTTTTGATAAAGCGTTTGACTGTCTTTGGTATAATCAATTTCAAAATGTTGCGAAACGGGTGAATTTGCTTGCAACAAAAGGTCTGTACATTTTTCGGTAATTAGTTCCAGCATATCACGATAATCATCACGATAGCCAGATTTTATAGACTGAACCTCTAATTCGACTTTGTAGAATTCCTGAGAACTTTCTTTTTCAACTAATGGAATTGATAGCGTGCCTACATAAATATTGGGAGCAATTGTTCCCAGATTTGTAGTTCGCTTGTGTTTCTGAATGATGTTCTCGCCAACATCACCCAAAATAAATTCAGGGTGACTGATTTGAAAATCATAAAAACAGCCTTCTACCAATTGATAACGGGCTTCATTATGCTCATTTGCGCTTACTCCTGCATCAAACAACGAATCTGGCCTGCGCGCATCTATCCAGATCCGCATACCATCCTGTATGAAATCTAGGTTGATTTCTATGTTTGAAACTGATTTCATTCTTTATGCTTCAGCAAAACTTGCAAACCCATTATCAATTGCTCCCTTATACATGCGTGAAATTTTTTCAAGTGAAAGTGGATAAAGTACACTCGTAGCATTGAATTCAAAATCAGGTTTTTCAAAGATATCCTTGATTATTTTGAAGTCACCTGTGATGCAAAAGGAACCGAGTGTTTCCAGCACAGGGCAAAGCTTTCTGCGCGAACCATGTAGCTTTGGTAAGAGCTTTTGCATAATTGTGATATCAATTTTTTGATTGGTTGTAAGCTTATCATCTAATACTGATAATTGATGAATCAAACGCAAAATTTCCGTTGCACTGCGGTAACCAAATTCCGCTCCGGTCTTTTTCAGTTCGCCAAAGAACTGAACCAATGCATTATTAATGTCAGCAATATTTTCGGTAGCAAACTCTTTACTAACGGCCATTTCCAGAAAGCTTTTAGCCATACCTGCACCTTTACCGGTTATGGCATCCATATTGATTTCTTTAATATTGTCCAGGAAGTTTTCCATTTCTTCCTTTGTCACACGAAATTCAATGGTATTAGCCCTATCTAGCACCTTAGGGCTGAACATATTTGTGGTTTCGTCTATGTTTACAGTGCCAATGATGAATAGATTGGAGGGAACTTTCAGTTTTGAAGGAACACCATTTCCCATGGTGCCTTCAGCATAAAGCGGAATTTCTTCCTTTGATTCCATAACACTCAAAAAATCAGCAAAATAGCGTTCCACGTGACTCAAGTTCATTTCATCAAGTATGAGGAAGTGAGGAAAGTTTGGATTTTCATTTGCTTGAATTATTAAATCAATTACGCCAGTATCTGGTTTTACATATTCATCAGTTTTTAACGCATTAGGATACCCTAATAACGGTTCCCTATTGGTCCAGTCTGCTCCAACTGGAATAAGACGATACTGACTATCTTCTTGACAGATCCATTTAACAAAAGTTTGAGCGAGTTTTGTTTTTCCAGAACCGGAAAGGCCAGTAAGAATTAAGAATGGTTTAGTTAATAACGAACTTAAAAATCTATGGATTAATATTGGACTATATTTAAGATTTGCATTACTGACAGATTCTATAAATGACTTCAATTGAAATGATTCCTCAGAAAAAAGCTTCTGTAAAGTATTGCTTTTTGAAATATTGTTGCCGTTCAACCATCCAATAAACTGTTCAAATGTAACTCCCAGTACTTTATGAAATTCATATTTTTTTATTTGCTCTTCAAAAGTTCTTTGGAATGGTTCTTCATCCGTAGGATCGTTCCACCCCATGTTGGTTAAATGATTTTTTAGAATTGTTTTTGCAAAAGGTCCTATTTCATTTTTTAGAAAAATTTTACTGACATCATACTTTGTTTTTTCAGAACCCTGAGAAAAATTAATTGCTAGTCCTGCTTCATTCAATGCATAAGCTAGATTGGTGTAAACCTTACCATCAATTTCACTTCTCTTTATCTCCCCCTGCATTTCAGAGGTCGTAGAAGTTTTGAATGTATTAATTAAGTCTTTATGGCTATATATTATAGAAAAAAGTAATAAAGCATATTTGTCTTCTTGGTCAAAACTTTTTATATCATCCCAAACTGCTGGTAATACATTGCTATTGCTACCACCCAACATTTTTCTTGCTTGCGTATGATCTAGTTTTATTTCATCGAGATGATTTAATATTTCGTTACTAGGGTATTTGTCAATTAGATCAATTAATTTAAAATAACCATTCTTAGTTAAAGATACAGTATGTCCATCTAGTCCTTTGGCCATTTTATTTAGGTTTAACAGTTATCAATAATTCTTTGACATCTCTATCACGATCATTAAATCGTCCCATTGTCATATGCTGATGATCAATAGACTTTATATTAATATAGTGTTTTTGAAAGATGTTTTTTGCTAAGTTTAAAAGTTCCTCAATGCTAATCATGCCTGTATCACTGTAACTTAAAACTAATGAGCAATTATTTTTAGAAATAATTTTAAACATTTCCTCAAAAGCTTCTTTTACTTTAGATCTAATGCTAAAAGGTGATTGATGCCTTATCTCTCGATACCTTCCTTTAACAATTTTACCATTTTTTACTTGAATTTGTGGATAATCATATAATGAAAGGGTTTCTATAGCATGATAAAACCTACTATAGTGCACAAAGCAGTATGGTGGATCTGCATAGATTGTAGAATCATGAATTGTCTCTAAACAATCCAAGTAATCTAATGAATGGATTTGGTGGTTATATTTACTAGGTGTATTTGGCAATTTTTCCAAAGCTGAATCTAGCTTTCTAATGAAATATTCTATTATACTTTTCCTTCTGTAAATAAGTATATCCTTCATTGAAGAATCAGTTTTCGCATCCCTGTATTGTGCATAGTGACCAGTTCCTTGACTATTATAAGCCATTGCATACATTAGGGAACTCAACATTGTATTAAATGCAGGATTTTCTTTAAAATCTTCAATCACTTTTCTAATTGAATCAATCCATGCACATTGCTCAGCACTCCACCAGGTACCAGAATAGTATTTTGTAAACAAATGCCATTCATTTTTGAATTCTTTTTTTATGAGTCCTTGATTCTTCTTTTCAAGTTTATTAAACTCCTTCAAATTAAGAATCAATGGGTACTGATAATCAGCAATTAGATCCTTGTAGTGGTTATCAAAATATTCCTGCGCTTTATCAATAACTATTTCAGAGGTTACTTCTAAGTTATTCCAATCAGTGAGGTACGCTTTTGACAAAATGGAGGAATAAAACTGGATGTCATTTGATATTATTGGAGCTTGAGTTCCTAATGCACCAGATAAGGTGCCTGAACCCGCAAATAAATCACAGATAAATCCTCCTTCATAAACTTCCTCAATGCCACTAATGACAAAAGGTAATATTTTAGTCTTTGACCCCATGTATTTGATATACTGGATAGAATCAACTAATTCAAACTTACTTGTTGTCATTAACATAGGAGTCTTTTAATAAATCTTTTGGTTTAACATTCAATATTCTTGCTATTTCGTAAAGTACCTCTAAACGAGGTTGCTGCCTGTTTTGCACATAGCCATTGACCATATTGTAACTTTTTCCAAGCTGTTCAGCCAACCAGGTTTGCTTAATTCCTTTCTCTTCAAGTACTTCCTTTATTCGGTTCATGTCCGTCTAAAATTATCCAGCCAAGATAGTATTTTAATCTTATTTATCTCGTTTTTCAATATACATTTCGTTCGTTTCATTGTTGGTCTGTCCGAGCGTGGGCAAAAAAATAGGCTCTTTTGGTTTTTTGCGTTTGGCTTGTGGGTCGGCAAAAACCCAATGTGCCTATTTGCGCGTTGGCTTTTTCAGCATGGCATACAACGATCGGGTAAAGTGCACAGTGCACTTTACCCACCTTCCAAAGATAACTTTTTCTAACTAAGTTTTATATTTAAAAGTGCCTAAAAGTCCCCAGGCCGTATAAAATACTACATTTTGAATACAAAGGCTACTGAAAGCCTAGTTGTGCTAACCGTTTGTAATCATGTATAAACGTTTAAAAAACGATTAATTATTAATTAATCCTCAGTACCAATATATGAAGGAGCGATTTTATATCCTGTCAAGCCCTAAGGCGCTGCTTGTACCAAGGGTTTGTGTAAATGGTTCAGCTTGTGCAATTCCTGCAGCACAGCAACTGATTGTACCTAGCAGTTGGAAAGGTGGAAAGACATACCCCAAGGGTTAGGCAGCGTTTTTAAAGCTTTCCTAGTTGAACTTCTTATTTGCCCATTAGGCAAACCCTTGTTTTTCAGGTATTCCAATTAAAAACAAACTAACTCCCTTTTTATTTACACATTAGTTGTATTTCTTTTTTTATACAATGATCCTTTGGTTTTTCGATAACGTTATCGCAAATAAATTTTATGGTTTTAATTAATTTATATGCTTTATGGGGTAAATTGGATTACCTTAATAAGGTTTGATTTATGTTGCCGTGCTCAAGTAAATACTTACTTTTCTCCCTATTCCACAGTCTGAAATAAATAAAAATGGCCTGTTGGAACAGAATCCGGAGTATAATGTGGCCCCTTAAATTGCTTTTTCGATGAAAAAAGTGATGTATGTATTTTATTTTAGGGTACGTACATCATTTTTTTATATATTGAGTGTTAAATATTTTGTTCTATGAAAAATAAGCGAAGAGATTTTCTAAAATTATCCGGTATTTCGAGTCTTGGTGTGGCGGGTTCGGCTCTATTTCCGGGGTCTAGCTTTGGGGCCGATGAAAGCAAAGGCTACGAACAAATTAAAAAACTGGCGCATAAACAGCACAAACAGGTTTTCAATATGTCCGGATATGCTGCTCCAAAAATTGAAACCGTAAGGATAGGTGTAATTGGATTGGGAAGCAGGGGGTCTGCAGCTGTTAGGAGATTGAGCAAAATTGATGGTGTGGACATCAAGGCCTTGTGTGACCTAAGACCAAAGCAAGCGGAGCAGGCCAAGGAAAAGCTTTCTGAAACCTCTCACAATCCGGAACTGTATTCCGGAGATGCAGAAATATGGCAAAAATTAGTCGAGCGAAAAGATCTTGACTTGATTTATATTACTACCCCCTGGGAATTGCATACCCCCATAGCTCTTTATGCCATGGAAACCGACAAACATGCTGCAGTGGAAGTTCCGGCAGCAATCACCATGGAGGAGTGTTGGGCCTTGGTGGAAACTTCTGAGCAAACCAGAAAGCATTGCATGATGCTAGAAAATACCTGTTATGATTTTTTCGAATTGATGACCTTAAATATGGTCCGCCAAGGGTTTTTTGGAGACATTGTGCATGCAGAAGGAGCCTATATACATGATTTTATCCCCAGTATATTCAGCAAGAAAAAATGGAACATGTGGCGTTACAGGCATAATGCCAGTAGAAATGGGAATCTTTACCCCACCCATGGGCTAGGCCCCATATGCCAAGCCATGAATGTCAATAGAGGAGATAGGCTTGATTATTTGGTTTCTGTATCCAGCAAAGATTTTGTCTTGGGCGAAATGACCGCAAAATTGGCAGAAGAAGACGATACCTACAAGGAGTTTGTAGGGAAGCCTTTCCGAGGAAACATGAATGTGACCACCATAAAAACCAAAAATGGAAGTACCATAATGCTTCAGCACGATGTTTCTTCACCAAGGGTGTATTCCAGGATTCACTTGGTAAGTGGCACCAAGGGAGTGGCCATGAAGTATCCCTTGCCGGGAAGAATCGCCACCAGCCATGAGGGATGGCTTTCGGAAGAAGAAATGAAAGTGCTTGAAGAAAAATACCAACCTGAAATTGTCAAAAGAATTGGTGAAATGGCCAAGGAGGTTGGAGGCCATGGGGGAATGGACTTTTTGATGGACTGGAGACTTATTGACTGCCTACGAAATGGCTTGCCACTGGAACAGGATGTATATGATGCAGCGCTTTGGAGTTCCATTTTCCCATTAAGTGAATGGTCTGTAGCCAACCGATCTTCCGCCATTGATGTACCTGATTTCACCGGTGGTTCCTGGCAAAACAATGCACCTGTAGACATTAATTTAACCCATGGTGGCAACACCGGTATCAAGCTTTAATCCGGCTAATCACATTTAATACTTTCCATTTATGAAAAAAATCCTTCTCTTAAGTCTGTTTGTGATTGTCCGGTCATTTCTTGCCAGCTCGGCAGAGCTAAAGCATGAAATGGTTTTTTCCATTGTTCCTCCGGATAGTTTGCCCCAGGTCTTGGCTCCCCGTAGTGCCGATATCCTCAATGGCAGAATGAAGCAAAAAGCACAAATTAAATTTGCAAGTCATGTGTTGCCGGAGAGTCTGCAAGAATGGGAAAAGAGGAAAGAAGAAATAAGAGAGGAGATTTTAGCCAATAGTGGATTGAAAGTGGATCATGAGCTGGATTTGGACATGAAAGAAACAGCTACCATTCAAATGGAGGGCTATGCGATCAAAAATATTTATTTTCAAACCCAGCCCGGTGTTTATGCCACAGCCAATCTTTTTATTCCTGATGGAGAAGGGCCTTTTCCTGCAGTGGTCAATATGCATGGCCATTGGATGGAAGCTAAAGGTGCCGAGAACATCCAATCAGTAGCCCATAGCCTGGCAAAAAATGGATATGTATGTTTGAGTATGGATGCCTTTGGAGCGGGAGAAAGGGGTACAACCCATATGGATTTTGAATACCATGGATCCAATTTGGGTGCCTCCCTGATGAACATAGGAGAAACGCTTCTCGGGATCCAGGTAATAGACAATATGCGAGCGGTGGATCTTTTAAGTTCATTGCCTTATGTGGATGCAGAGAATATTGGTGCCACAGGAGCGAGCGGGGGAGGTAATCAGACCATGTGGTTTGCGGCCATGGATGAAAGGGTAAAAGCAGCAATGCCCGTGGTGAGCGTCGGCACCTTTGAATCTGCAGTAATGGGATCCAACTGCGTATGTGAACTGCTTCCCGGTGGATTATCTTTTACCGAGACTTCAGGGGTATTGGCTCTTTATGCACCTAGGGCTTTGAAAATGTGCAACCACAATAAAGACAGCAATGTTACTTTTTATCCCTCAGAAATGCTTCGTAGCTATCACAATGCCAAACCGATTTTTGGGCAGTATGAGGCTGAAGAGAAGATCGCCTATGAATTGTTTGATTTAGAACATGGCTATTGGCCTGAAGACAGAGAGGCCATGTTGGGTTGGTTTGACTTACACCTCAAGGGAATAGGGGATGGAAGTGCCCGAGAAGAAATCCCTTTTAAAGTGCTTCCTTTTGAAGAGTTAATGGTTTTTCCTAAAGGGCAGCGAGACCCCAAGGTAGTAGGGGTGGCGGAATATGCCAGGAAAAAAGGCCAACAATTGAGAAAAAATTACTTAGAAAAAACCTCCTTGGATAAGGAACAAGTGGTTGAAGATTTAGCAAGCCTCTTAAAAATACAAGCTTCTCCATTGGTTAAAAATGTTCATCGATTTTCGCCTGATGGGACTTGGCAAAGACTAGCTTTGGAAAGTTCTGAAAATTTATTGACTCCTCTATTGATCAAGAAGCCCAGCCAATCAGGACTTGGCTATGTTCTACTTGCCACAGCCGCCGGCAAACAGCAAATACCCCAAGCACGAGTAGATGCCTGGACACAAAAAGGATATGGGATAGTCATTGCCGAATTGAGCGGTACAGGTGAAGCGGCCTCAGCTGAGGACCAAAAGGTAGATTATTTAACCCCTTTCCATACCTTGGCTAGGGCAAGACTTTGGCTCGGAGAAACCATGCTTGGTCAATGGGTAGGTGAATTGGCTATGGTTTCCGAATTTATAAAAGCAGAATATGCTGCGGAGAATTTGATCTTCGATGGGGAAAAAGAAGCCGGTTTAGCCGGCCTGTTTCTCGCCGCACTAGAGGAAGATGTTTACGACTCCCTTACTTTAAGAAGTGCCCCAATAAGTTATCTTTTCGATAATCGTGAGGGTGTTGATTATTTTTCCTTGGCCATTCACCTACCAAAATTCCTCCAATGGGGAGATGTTTCCTTAGCTGCCGGCTTGACAGGATTGCCCATTACTTTTGCCCAGCCAGTGAGCATGTCCGGAGAGTCCATTTTATCCAATAAGGAGAAAGCTTGGCAAACTGAGTTTGCGGCCGCCAGAAGCTTATTGAAAACAAATGGAAGCGTAAAATTTGAATTTTAATACCCACCAATAAATATAGAAGCATAAAACCAATAGATTATGAAAACAATAAACAGAAGGAAATTCATCCAAAATACAGGTTTGCTTACTGCCTCAGGCTTGTTGGCTCCTTCATTTGGTTATGGGCATAAAAAACAAAAAAGCCGTGTGGTGTTGGTAGGAACAGGGGGTAGAGGAATAGGAATGTGGGGAGCGCCTGTACAGGAAGAATACAATGATATACTGGAGTTTGTTGGCCTTTGTGATATCAATCCGGGAAGAGTCGCTTATGCCAAAAAGAAAATGAAAGTCGATTGTCCTGTGTATACAGACTTTGACAAGATGATGAAAGAGACCAAACCCGATACCTTGATTGTAACCACAACGGATGCCACACATCATGAATACATCGTCAAAGGGTTGGAAGCAGGTTTGAGGGTGATCTCAGAAAAGCCAATGACTACCGATGAATTTAAGTGTCAGGAGATTTTTGATGCTGAAAAAAGAACCGGCAATAAGGTGATCGTTACTTTTAATATGCGGTATTCCTCTTATGTACAACAAATCTGGGAGCTACTTAGGAATGGAGAAGTGGGAGACATTAAATCCGTAGACCTCAACTGGTATTTGGATACCAGTCATGGAGCAAGTTATTTCAGACGTTGGCATGGGGAGAAGGAGCATGGAGGGACTTTACTTGTACACAAAGCAACCCATCATTATGATGTGTTGAATTATTGGATGGATTCAGAACCTGAGGAAGTTTTTGCTTACGGTTCATTGGATTATTACGGGCAGAAAAATAGCAAGTTCAATAGTACCAACTGTAGGCCCTGCCCTCATAAATCCAAGTGCAACTTTTATTGGGACATTACCGAGAGCCAAAGTTCAATGGATTTATACGTGGCCAATGAGAAACATGATGGCTATCTCCGGGATGGATGTATCTATAGGAAAGAAATTGATATCTATGATACCATGGCTGTTCAATACAAATATGCCAATGGTGTAAAAGTAAATTATTCGCTGACTGCCTGTTCTCCTTATGAGGGCTATAGACTTGCCGTTAATGGGACAAAGGGCAGATTGGATGCCTGGATAAAATCTTCTATGCCGACTGGGGTGCCACCTTACCAAGAAATTACGATTAGAAATCTTTTCGGAAATGTAAAAAATATCAAGGTGATGCCGGAGTCTGGTGGACATGGCGGATCAGACCCCAGATTAAAGGATAAGATATTTAGGTATCCTGATGCGCCGGATCTTTACAAGCAATCTGCCGGTTCCAGAGATGGTGCCATGTCTGCATTGATTGGTATCGCAGCGAGGAATAGCATTGAAACCGGAAAAATTGTGCGGATTGAAGACCTTACTTCTTTGGTTCCGGTAGCAAAGAAATCATAAAAGAGTTTCTGGGGAAATACATTAGTAGGGTTTCTCGGCATTATGGAAAATATGAAAGCATTGCATTAACGGTATTTATATGGATCATCAGAGAAGGAAGTTTTTAAAAGTTTCCGGGTTGGCAGTGTCTGGTTTGGGAGTAATGGAAAGCTTTGCAGCAGGCCAATCCGGCGAGCAGGCGGCAGGTCCTCTACATGAGGATCCTACTCGCTTTCAAATCACCAAGGGGATGGAAGAGGCCTATCAGGTAGCACTCAATGTACTAAAACCAAGCAAAAGTCAATTGGAACATGGGCTTGAACTGCATCGGGACGCTGTGGTGGTGGATTGTTATGGTTTTATGCCTCGTGCGGCAGTAGATGGGGACAGGATGAAGAAAGCAGTGGAGGAAAATGCTTCTCCATTGGAGCTTCAGGACATGCGGGAAGACATGAGCATGACTCGGTTTGTGGAAATCCAACGGGAAACAGAAGAGTTTATCAATGCTTGGAAAGCTTCCGGAGTCACCTGTGTGATTCAAAATTCAGGAGAGGAAGGGAGTGCCATAGAAAAACTGCTGAAACGTTTGTCGCGTTTTACTTACGCC
>NZ_CAXBOC010000032.1:0-18741 GCF_963976465.1 uncultured Cyclobacterium sp.
ATGTTTAAAGGAAATATAGCCCTATTTTTATCATTTAACAAACGCCTTATTCAATTCTATTTATTAGGAAAGTAATTTTATTCAATTAATTCCTCCCCAAGAGAAAATTTTGCACTTAACACCTACTCAATACAATTTTTAACCTAATGTTTTCATGTAGAGCGCCTTTCTTTTAGCAAATTTCCGGGCCCCTAAGCCAAGAAAAACATAAAGCACCATAATGGCCAGCATCTGCTCCCAATTGTTTGTCATTTCATAATACAAAATCATTAAACCACCTATACCAAGTCCAACAATAGAGAGCAGGGTAATAAAGGTGGAGGACTTGGTTTGCTTTCTTATTTTATAATTGGCAATACCCATTAAAAAAGAAACCAATAAGAAAGTTACACTTCCAAACTCCAGAATCAATTGCAAACCACCAATGGTGATTAAGAGACTGGAAATGATGGCCATGGCAATTATGGCATTTTTTGGAATATTATTTTCCCTATGGGACAGGATATGAGGAAAAAAACCATCCTTAGCAATGACAGCCATTTGGCGTGATGAGCCAAAAAGCGTTCCACTAATCGCACTGCTTGTGGCTAGTATGGCCCCTAGTATTACAAGGTTAGCACCTATTTTACCTAAGATAGTTTCAGCTCCGGCCGCAAGGGCAAACTCCTTATTCTTGATAATTTCTTCAGAAGGAATGGCAAATAAAGCCCCCAAAGAGATGACTAGGTAGATCAACACCGCCAAGATGATGGCGCTGTAAATGGCTCTAGGGATATTTTTATCCGGTTGATTCATTTCATTTACTGCATTGATAACCAATTGAAAGCCTTCATAAGCGACAAAGGTGAGGGAGGCAACAATAATGATGGAAAATACATTTGCATTTTCAACGTCTAAAGCCATGATTTCTAAAAATGTTTCCACGTCTGTTGTGCCATGATAAATCAAAACAAAAGAGATTATTGATAAGACGATGAGCTTGGTATACACCATAAAGTCTTCAATTTTCCCCATACCGTTTACACTCCAAACATTGATCAAGGTAAAAAGGCCAATGACTGCAATTGCGACTCCTTTTCGCATGATGATGTTTTCCGCAAAGTCGGTGCTACTTAGGGCGTAAGAAGAAAAAGTATAGGCATACAAAGCCAGGGTACTGATGTATCCAAAGATGATAAACCAACCTATGGCAGATGCAGAAAAATTAGAACCGGGATAAGTCCGTTTAAAAAAGGAATAGGTGGCTCCTTCATCTTTATAATAAGTGCCGAGTTTTACATAGAAATAAGCAGCCAAGCCGGCGATTACACCCCCAACTGCTATTGCAATGGGAGTTAAATTCCCAATCAATGCTACTGAAATACCAAGAATGGTAAAAATACCGCCTCCCACCATGCCGCCCAAGGCTAAGGCAATTAATTCAACAAGGCCGAGGTTTTTATTTCTATTTCTATGTTGTGTCATTTTTTAAAAGGAGGCTTTTGGCTATTGGAAAAAAAATAGCTTTTTGATAAAAAGCCTAAATTTAGTAATTCCTAATAGAATTGAAAAACCCTTTGAATTGATTGGCTGATTATGGAATTGTCACCGTAAAAAAAACAGAAACTGTGAACTATCCTGACTATAATCTCCTTAGCCACTTTGATTTTTGGTTAGGTTATAACTTTTTATATGCTTGCCTTCCTTAAATTCTTTCAGTATCCAAGAATCATCGTTTTCCCCTTGCTCGAGTGCCCAATTTCTTTTGGGGTCTGCCAGAAGTTTTTTGATTTTCCTCGGAAATGCATTGGCCGACCGGGCCTTTTCCCAAGTGTTTATAGTTCTAAAAATTTCATACTTTTGCGGACAATTTTCAACCTCTTTTTGATTCAGTTCCAAACTATAGGTAGTGCCAAGTCCTACAGAAATCGCTTGAATATGGGAATATTGTTCAACCGTTGAATTGGCATTGATTGCGAAGTTTCGGCCCATACCAATAGGGAAGAAATTAGCATAGGTAACATCTCTCAGGTCTTTTCCTTGGCTTGTGGTACTTCCCCATTCCCTGGTTTCCACATCATAAAGGTTTTTACCACCTCCTACATTCCAAATGCTTTGGTAATGCCAGGAACCCTCAGATAATGTGGCTCCCGTAAAGCGGATCGGAGGAATGCCATGCTCAGTTGCTCGCTCAAACATTTTTCGAAAAAATCTTTTTGCCGAGTAGTAGCCATGCCCATTGTTAAATAAAAATTCTTGCCCATCAAAATCGTAATAGCCTATTCTGTTGATGAAACAGATGTCGGCATAGTATGCAGCTATTTTATCCTGAAGTTCCATATTGGGAATAAGTCCGTCATAACCATAATTTAAGGTAACCTGCAATTTGTAAATGGTGTCATTTTGATTGTGTTGAACCGGTTTGGTATCCCAATAACCACGTTTCACATTTAAAAGCCTATAGGGTTTGCTTTCTGAAACGCCCAAATAATAGATGAGCTCTTTGCCAATTTTTATCATATTTAAATTCTCTGCATGCCCTTCCCAACTCGCAATCTCATCCAAATACCTAGGGTCATCAACAATAATAAGGGTGTCCTCCGGACTGATGGTGTTTACTAACAATCGTTTCTGCTGATAACAAAGACTATCACTTGGGATTGGACTGGCGTCTTTGGTTCCGGGAGCGAGTGCAGTTGTTATTGTGGTTCTACCAATTGTAATCCCATATTTCGCGGCCATTTCAGCAAATTCCTTGTGCGATTTGTTTCCGGAAGTAAGCTGTATTGGCTTTTTTTCAAAATTTTCCCCGTCAATATACCCTTCGTTGCCTCTATCAGGTCTTACAAAACCTTGGTCCCAAAGACTAATAGTTTTGAAGCCCAATTGGGAAGTATAGGAAATAATGCTGTCATTTAAACCTCCATTGGTCATGGCGTCTGGTACAAAAGCCGTAGGGTCTTTTACCCATTTATTACCAATGGTAGGGTAGGGCAAGTCCTCTTCCAATACAATATCTTGTATGACCTCCATCAAAGCAATGCTATCTGGGCTTCCCCACAATGCGATAGAAGAACCTATATAATCAATTCCCGGCAAGGGTTGGACTTCCAGATGGTTGGGTGTATTTACTGCCATATTGGGGATCAAGGAATAATAAACTTCTCTCTTTTTTGTTCGGTCCCTTGAGTGGTAATTAATGGATATTCTACCTTGTTCATCAACTGTAGCCGCATTTCCGTACATTATTCTGAAATAGGGCTCTCTGTGGGCATAAAATGCCACATCGTTGATCCCATCTCCGCCAAGTGTGAAAACCTGACCTTCAGCCAAAGAGTCAGGTAAGGGGTAGCGTGAAGGATCCGGTGAGTGGATAATATACTGAAAAGGTGCAGCATCAGCTATGGTTTCTGAAGTACCTCCAAGGGTATTGTCATCTAGGGCGAGCATTCCTATGGCATAATTGACTGCCTCACTGGTGTCCCTTGCCACACCGATGATCTCTCCGAAAAGATTGGTGATATTGGTATGATATGGCCCCCACTGAATGCCTTCAATACCTTCGGACTGTGAAAGGGATTCAAGGCTGAGCTTTAAATATTTATTTTTTTCTTCAAGCCTTATTTTAGCAACTGACCCGTTGGGGAAATCCAATGTAATTGCATCGTTCGCTTGATTAAATGTTGCCTTTATAGGTTCAAAATACCGCTCTGATTGACTATCATAAAGGCACATTAATGGAGAAGGTTTATCTACCGGACTGAATTCCTGAGTAGGAGACAGCTTCGGATGCTGCATGCTGGTGATAAAGCCTTTGTTATCAATCTTGATTTTAAAATAAGAGGTATTAAAAGTCCCTTGCTCCCTGTTTGTACAATTACTAGATAGAAAAATAAGGAATAAAACTCCGATTAAGTGATAATTATTTTTGATAGGGAAGGTTTGACTAATCATAATGAAATGCTTGATAAATGAAGTAAGGTTGCTTTGAAAAATCGAATTCTTCCAGCTTTGTTTTTGGGGTAGAAGCCAATTTACTTATGGGTAATTTAGGCTTTAAAAAGGTGAATTTAAAGCAAATTAATGGTTGATCAAATGGGCGAAGTTTCTTTTAGTACTTCTTGGATTAATTTCATCTGGAATATGCCATTGTTTTTTTATTGGCTAATAAATCTGTTCTATCTGCCAATTCCTCTCATATAATATTGTTAGCGTTTGACCCCCGATTGCTATTAATTAAATATTGTATTCCTATAAAATTGAGTTGCATAAGATAGGAGAAGAAAGAAAATCACTTAGATAATTAATTAGGTTTTAGCCGAGTGGAGTTTCTGATTAAATCCTAGAGAAAGCCTATTCTTTGACTAAATTAAAATTACCCGTACTATAATATTTTTAATAACTTATTGAGTTAATTATCAATGATATATAAGTTTGTGTTTTTGCAATTTTCAATAAAATTGTGCAAATTAAATTGTGTAACTTAGTTTAGATTCTCAGTTTCCTAGTATAATAAGTTAAGGAAAATCATAGCGTGATTGTGAATAATTAAGGCTGAGATCTAGAGGGAGAGCATGTGTTATATAAACCTGTAAGGATTATTTCTTCCTCATGTGCTATTGTAATTGTCGTCATATTAGTTGACGGGTATTTGTAGATGGAAAAACAACTTACAACCAAAATATTGACCCTTCGACCTGCTAATTTACAAGACAAAAAAAGCATCTACATGTGGTTGGCTCATTCTAACCTGACTGATGAAATGTTGGGGGCGCCAAATTTCCCTGAGGTTCCAATTCCAACTTGGGAGGAATTTAATGAAGATTATAAGGCCCATTATTTTGATGGTTCACATCCATTAAAAGGGCAATGTTTTATCATTACATACAATGGGAATAAGATCGGACAAATAAATCATAATGAAATTGACCCTATTACCCAATCAACAGAAATTGACATTTGGTTGGCAGATCGAGTACTTACAGGTAAGGGATATGGGACTGGGGCAATAAAATTACTTAGTGAATATCTAGTTCAGTATTTTGAATGCAAGACCATCTACATTGCTCCCTCTAAACGTAATTTAAAAGCAATCAGGGCTTATATCAAAGCTGGTTTTAAGGAAACTAAAGAACATCTTGAAAACTTTGTGCCCGATTATGAGGACGCAATAGTAATGGTGAAAAGGCTATTGTAAGAAGGATTTGAAGTGATAACAGCCAAATGATAGCAAAACAGGTTGAATGCTTCAATAAATATGGGCGCATGGTATCGGGGGCATAGGTGAGACTGGTTATCAATAGTTTAATTAACATTAATCCCTCAACGATCTTCATGCTTTTCTTTGTTATTGTTTTAGGTACGTATTTAATAAATCAGACTCCGCTATGAAAACCGTTCTTTCTTTATTATTCGCAATTTTCTTAATACCTACCCTACTAAATGCACAAACATTTACAGGTAGTTTTGATTTAGTTGTAAGGCATCATTACCCTAATGGAAATGAACGCAACGATACGATTTCTTATTTTTTAGGGAAAGAAAAATCAGCAATGATCATTTATGGAAAGAGAAGAGACCCTGACATGCGCATGGTGTTTAATAAGCAAGATTCTACGATTACTAATCTTTTTGAAATGAATGGAAAGAAAGGAGGATATATTTTGCCTATGAATGAAAAACATTGGCCGGGAATGCAATATGCGTTACGCCCTTTTAATTCAGGTCCACGAAAGAAACTGAATTACACCGGAAAGGAAACCACCTTAGAAGGATATCACTGTCGGGAGGTTAAGGCAGAGATTGAAGAATATGCTGCAACAATGATGCTTGCCGAGGACATTAAATTATCCATGTCTAGTGTTTTTAGTTACCAAAGTGTAGGTGCAGGGAAGTCACAGGATGAATCGAATTTATTCGACAAATTTGGTGTCCAGGAATTGCCGTTACTATTAAATTTAAAAAGCAAAGAGGGGAAAGCTGATGTAGTTATTCGAGTAGTAAACATTAAAAAGACTATTCCTGATACGGTTCTTAGTACCGCGGGGCATACATTAAATAGTGTGGAATAATTCCTTACGCTAAAAGCTGAGTCAAATAATAAATCAAAAAAACAGGCTAAAAACTCCCAGAGTATTTTATTAAGGAATCGTATTAGGGAAAGCTTTCGGGTTTTCCTTTTTTCAAGATTTCTTGTTCATTATGGGCTAATTGTATTTCCCATTCGAAGCAAGGGCTTTTCTGATATGGGCCAAATGATGATTGCAATGCCATGCATAATTCCCAATAGTTTCGGCTAGATTGAATTTTTCACCATGTTCGGGATGTGTATATTCCATCCTCAATTGCTCATCATTAAGGCTTCTGAGGAGGATTACCCATTTTTTATGCAATCCCTGCAATAGGCTCAATGAATTTTCGATATTGTCATCCAAGGAATCAGCCAATGTTGCCCACCTGTCTTCAAAATAGGGTTTAATCGTTGGGGATCTTTCTGTCAGCGCCAACTTAAATCGAATAAGGCTGTTCATATGGCTGTCACTGCAATGGTGTATCAGCTGTTTTACTGTCCATCCTTCCGGTCTATACCTCCAGTTGAGTTGTTCAAGGGAAATATTCCGGCATAAGTCTTCGATGCTGGTAGGGAAATCTTCGATCTGCTTGATCCATTGAGTGATTAATTCACTATTTGGGTTTTTACCAGGATTGTATTTTCCTATAGGGAATTTGAGTTTTTGGATATTCATAAAGGCATAAGCAGTTTTGGAATAAAATGGAGAAGCTTAAGTTTTTGAAGCATGCAAATTGTGAATATATTGGTATCGGTTATAAATCCCAAGAAAAGATTTTGTCTGAGTCTTTTTCCCTTACCATATTTTGTCTAAAAATAGGAGAAAAAGCTTTTTATCTTTATTTTTGGTTCAATGGCAAAAGAAGTAGAAAAACAACCCAATAATCCTTTACATGGCATCCGATTGGTAGACGTTTTGGATTATTTGATCAATGAATACGGTTTTAAGGAATTGGGAAGGCGGATTAACATCCGTTGTTTTACCAACAACCCCACACTCAAATCTTCACTAACATTTTTAAGGAAAACGCCTTGGGCAAGGGAAAAAGTAGAGGAACTTTATATTAAGACGAAGCAGCGCAATAGTAATAAAGAAGACTATTGAGTTTGATGGATCAATTGGAAGGGGTTTTTTTAAAATATTGCCGCTTATTGAAAAATTGAGCTTTTGAGTGGTCAATAAATGCTAAAAATCAGTATTCTTATATGGATAATAAAATTAAACAGCTAGATTAATAAATTTTAAACCTAAAATAGTTCAATTCACAAAATATGACCATGAAATCATTAAAAAATGAAAATCAGGAAAATTCCAGACGTTCTTTTATAAAGAATGCTGCGATAGCTTCCTCAATCGTATTCGTGCCCAGACATGTCTTGGGTGGTGTAGGTTTTACTGCTCCAAGTGACCAGTTAAATATCGCAGCCATTGGAGCCGGTGGAAAAGGTGCCAGCGACATCAAAAATGCCTCAGTAAACGGCAGGGAGCGAGTAATCGCATTGTGTGATGTTGATTTTAACGGATCTGCAAAGCGTTCCGTAGAAAATTTCCCTAAAGCCAAGCTGTATTCGGATTACAGGGAAATGCTGGACAAAGAGAAAGATCTTGATGCCGTTACCATTTCTACTCCTGACCACGTTCATGGTCCTGCAGCTTCTTATGCCATGAATAGAGGTGTCCATGTGTATGTACAAAAACCGATGACGCATAACATTCAAGAAGCCCGTATGCTTACAGAAATGGCAAGGGACAAGAAGATTGTTACACAAATGGGTAATCAAGGCGGATCCAATCCATTGTTAAACATGGTTCAAGATTGGATCGATAGTGATAAAATTGGTAAAGTGTCTAAAGTTCAGGTATGGACCAATAGACCCGTATGGCCTCAGGGTATTCCTTTCCCGAAGGCGGAACCATCTAAAAAACCTGACAATTTAAATTGGGACCTATGGTTAGGCCCTGCAGAATATATTCCTTACACACCTAATCTTCATCCATTCAACTGGAGAGGCTGGTGGGATTATGGTACAGGTGCCCTAGGAGATGTTGGTTGTCACTTGATCGATATACCGTTCAGAACTCTAGGTTTGAAGTACCCAACGGATGCAGAAGCCAGTGTGGCGTCAATTTATACAGACATGTGGACAGCGGATTATTTTCCAAAAAGTCGCCCACCTGCTTCATTCATCACGCTTCATTTTGATGAAACTACTAAAAGTAGGTCGCCAATAGAAATGACTTGGAGTGATGGAGGAATTAAACCTTCTCATCCGGACATTATTCCTGCAGACAGTGATATTGGTGGTAATGACAGTGCCAATGGGGTATTGATTATTGGCGAAAAAGGAATCATTTCTACCAATATCAATGATAGTTCTCCACTAATGCCTAAGTTATACTTAAATGACGGAACCACAGAGTTTGGTCCGGAGGTAGAGAAAAATGATGAGCCTGAATATGGCCATCAGCGCAAATGGATCGATGCTTGTAAAGCCGGATTCAATAGCCCTGAACATAAAGCATTGACTTCTTCCTTTGACTATGCGGGCCCGATGACCGAAACGGTCTTGATGGGTAACCTTGCAACAAGGAGTTATATGCTTCGCAGAGAAAATGCTGAAGGAAAAGCAGAATTCTTCGGTAGGAAAAAACTATTGTGGGACGGTGAAAACATGAGAATTACCAACCTTGAAGAAGCCAACCAATTTGTAGGTAGAAATCACAGGGAAGGATTTAAAATCTAATTTTATCCTTTAAAAGAATCCAAACAAAAACTCCGCCCTCATATTTTAAAAGGCGGAGTTTTTTACGTTTTAGCTTTTCTTGTTTTACCTCTAGAGAGGTAGACAGGCAATGTATGGCTCAATTCAATAACCCGTAATCTCTTTCAGTAGGTTGAAAAAACCTTTTTTCCTTTCCGAAGAAATAGACCAATCCACCGGGACACTTTGGTAACCTTCTTCAAATGCTTCTCCCTTTTTACGGAAATCAAAATAACCCCAGGATGCGTAGGTGGAAACCGAAGCAATTAGATTGTTCAAGTCTTTGTCAAAATCAAAATGATCGTCTTCATTAAAGATGATAGGCATTTTTTGATATCCTTCCACTGATTTGGTTTGAGCAACCATTTCCACAATTTTTTCAGGTTCTGCCACACCGTTTCCATGAATTAAAATAAAGTCCGCGGCCTTGACTACGTTGGGCAGAGGAATAAACCCACCACCATAACTGGTGCTTACATAATATCGGAAACCATTTCTTTCAATGGATTTTGCTCTTACAATCAATTCATGAATTCTTTCCGGTTGGAGAATTTTGTGGGTATACCTTACATTGCATTCATTATTAATCTCTATAAGCACATTTTTATACTTGTGGTCATGCAGCCAATTGATAGCATTATCAACGGCTTTGGTAACGGCTACTTCGTTTTCGAGTCTATGGTCTTGGCCAAAATAAAACAAACCTAAAATAGGAACCATTTCCAATCTTTCTGCTTCATCGAGAATTTTCTCCAACCTTGCCATATAGGCAGGCCTGAGCTCACCTGAAGCAGTGAAAGCAGAATTGTGCCAAGGTTGAACCTTACTGTAGCCTTCAGGGCTTCCTCCTTGCAGGTTGATGGTAAAGGAGAGCATGCCATGCGCTTTCCAATGGGCCATATTTGCTACAAATTCATCGGTGTTTCTATTCGCATCCCATTTTCCCGTATCCGGGTATTTCCATCGGTCAACAGTTTCAGGATTGAGGTCATCAAACACTCCTTGAACCAAGCGTGCATTCATTAGCAAACCTTCAATGGTATGGCCTTTCCATTCTTGCCCCGCATAAGTGGGTTGACCATTGATAAAGAATTTTTCTCCTTTTATTTGGACCTTGGTTTGCCCGTATGATTGGGAAATACAAACCACTACCAAAAAACCTATTAACAAGCAAGTGGTTTTTCTAATGGAGGGGTAAATCAATTGGTTTTTCATACCTCGTTTGGTTCCGGGTGGATAAATGGAGCTCTGTATTTTCTTGTCAATAAGCGGGTAGCTTCTTCGTCCCCGATAATTTCTCTCTTCTTAGGATCATACGATAAAGGCCTACCTAACTCCATTGACATATTGGCCATGATACAGCTGGCTGTGGAAATATGCCCTTCTTCAATATCAGCCACAGGTTTTCCGCCTTGTTCTATCGCCTGAATAAAATCTATCATATGTGCTCTGGTAGCCGGGGCAGCTTGGAGTTCTATGTCTTTCTCCTTAAGGTCTTCAGGGTATTTTTCTTTTTCAAAAACAACATCTCCGGTAATCTTTTCACCTTTTCCCTGTGGAATAAACTCATACTTCATCACAGATGCCTTTAAAGTACCTTTGTCCCCATAGATCTTATAGGCCCAAGGGTATTCAGGATCTTGGGGTGTGCCCCAAGAGCGATGGTTCCAAACACAATCCAAATCATCATAGTGAAATGTCGCTGTTTGGGTGTCGGCAATGGTAGATTTTCCTCCTTTTTGAACATATATCCCACCGGTAGCAAATACGCTTTTTGGCCAGCCCAATCCAAGTGTCCATCGAACAGCATCAAACATATGCACGCACATGTCACCGGTTATTCCATTGCTGTATTCCATCATGGTGCGCCACCACCTTCTATGAGGAAGGCCATCATAGGGTCTCATTGGACCGGGGCCTACCCATAGGTCATAATCAAAAAATTCTGGAACAGGTTTGATTTCAGGACTGCCATTGGCTCTCATATGGTAGTAGCAACACATTTCAGCATGGGAAACTTTTCCCAAAAGTCCTTTGTCAACAATGTTTTTCTTGGCTTCCACCAAGTGAGGAGTACTCCTTCTTTGGGTACCTATCTGTACTACTTTATTGTGTTTCCTTGCAGCTGCCAAGATGGCTTCACCTTCAATTACATCTACACTAATTGGTTTTTGCAGGTAAACATGAGCACCTGAATGAATGGAATCAATAGCATGGAGAGCATGCCAGTGGTCGGGGCTACCCACCAAAACAATGTCAAGATTGTTTTCATCAAGCATTTGTCGGTAATGCTTGTATTTTTTTGGGGTTCTACCGGATTTTTGCCTTTGGCTGATAAGTTGGCCTGCTTCTTCCAGTAGGTGGGAGTCCGGGTCAGCAATCCCCACAACTTCGATATCTGCTACCTGGATAAGCCTGAATAAGTCACTTTTACCATACCACCCTGTGCCTATTAACCCAACATTGTATGTTTTATTTGGGGAGGAGAAAGCCATTGATGGCACTCCTACAGTTGCCAAGGTGGCCATGGCAGTACTTCCTTTGATAAATTTTCTACGGTCTAATTTTAATGGGTTCATTTATTTATATGGAGTTTGTCTACATTAAAGATTCAATATATAAAAATTATACCTCAGAGGAAGTCTTTCTTTCTTGAAAAATGAATTTTCGATGAATTTTCTTTTAAAGAGTAATTTCTTGTGGTAATTTTCAGGTAGATAAATAAAACCCACCGATGAGCCAAATATTAATGAAACGAAACCCGAATTTATTCCTTCTTTTTTTGATAGTTTTTTTAATTAACCAAAGCTTGTATGGTCAAGAGAAGGACGCTTTTTTAAACCCTCCTAAAGTATTTTCCTTGTCCGATTATAAAGATTGGCACCAAGTTGAAAATCGAAAATTTTCAGGAATATCCAGTTTGGCTGTTCAAGAAGAAAAAGGGGAATTTTGGGCGGTATGGTACGCAGGCATTAGTCCTAATGAAGATGAAAACAATTATGTAGTGCTTTCCTCTAGTAAAGACAATGGGGAAACTTGGAAGGAAGCCTTGGTGGTTGACCCGGACGGTGGAGGCATGGTAAGGGCATTTGATCCTGAAGTTTGGGTAGACCCTTCAGGAAAGGTGTGGGTTTTTTGGGCTCAAGCCGTTGACAAAGATGCTAAAATTGGTGGTGTCTGGGCCATTATAGGAGAGACTTCTTCTGACGGAACTACCAGCTGGTCCGCACCGAGAAGGCTTACAGACGGAGTGATGATGTGTAAGCCTATGATATTAAACAATGGCGATTGGGTTTTACCTGCCTCAACTTGGCGTGAGACGGATCATTCGGCCAGAATGGTGGTTTCAAAAGACCAAGGAAAAACATGGGAAGTAGTTGGAGGTGTTCATGTACCCAAAGAATTCAGATCCTTCGATGAGCATCATTTTGTGGAGAAAGAAGATGGTAAATTATGGGCGCTATTAAGAACCAATTATGGAATTGGAGAAAGTTATTCAAGTGATTCAGGAAAGACATGGTCTGCTCTAAAAGAATCATTTATTGCTCATCCTAGTGCCAGATTTTTTATTCGTCGTTTGCAGTCCGGGAATTTACTTCTTGTAAAGCACGGCCCCATTGCGATTAAAACAGGTAGGAGTCATATGATGGCATTTATCTCTAAAGATGATGGCGCAACCTGGTCAAGAGGACTGTTGTTAGACCAAAGAAAAAATGTTTCCTATCCGGATGGACAACAAACTGCTGATGGCACGATTTACATTACCTATGACCGAAATAGAACAGGTGACCAAGAAATATTGATGACCCACTTTACAGAAGATGATATACTATATGCTTCCTATGATGAGCAAATGGTTAAAGTTTTCAACAATAGAAAAATCATAAGTAAGAAGAAAGACTAGTCAAATGATGGGTACAAATACATGGCTTTGGTGTGGACTATTCTCCATAACAGTACTGGCTCCGGATACAGTTTTAAGCCAAAATAGGGCTAGTTCGGTTTTTGACGCGCCTTGGCCCCGTCATACCATAGACGATTCTTCCTTGGGTTCGGACGGGACAAAATTTTCAGATGTCAATAATGACGGAAAATTTGACTTGGTTACCGGCTGGGAAGAAGGAGGGGTTTCACGTATTTACTTGCAGCCGGAAAACCCCAAAAAGAAATGGCCATTTATTGAATTACCTTCGCCGGATGTGGAAGATGCTTTTGTTTCGGATTTAAACGGTGATGGATATTTGGATTTGATCACCTTGTCTGAAGGGAAACACCAACGGGTAACCATCCATTGGGCACCAGCTGATTCTGAGGATTATTTGGATCCACAAAAATGGCTTACCCAAGACATACCCGCCACCATTGGTAAAACAAAGTGGATGTTTGGGCGACCAATTGATTTGGATGGAAAAAACGGAATCGATCTGGTGGTAGGCTCCAAGGACCCAAATGGGACTTTAGGCTGGCTAGAGGCGCCTGAAAATCCAATGATAATGGAGGACTGGGAATACCATGAAATTACTCAATTAGGTTGGGTAATGTCCATTTCGTTATTGGATATGAATAGCGATGGAGAGATGGACATAGTAATTACCGACCGAAAAGGAGATTTACGAGGCTTAAGATGGATGGAAAACCCGGGGAAAGATGCTTTACAAGGAAAGTGGACGCATCATTTATTGGGTATCAGAGATGGAGAATCCATGTTTATGGATTATTTTGACAACGGCACAGGTAATAAGGAACTTAATTTTATTGTTCCGGTGGTGCAGCATGGTTGGGAGCATTTTGAGAGGAAGGATGGTCTTTGGAGTAGTAAAAAGATTGATTTTCCAAACTTCGTTGGTGATCGAGCGAAGTCGGTAAAGGTAGGGGATATCAATCAAGACGGATTACTTGACCTCACAGCTACCTTTTCTCAGGCTTTAGGTAAATCCGGAGTAATTGCCATGATGAGTTTCCAGTCGGATAATCCTTACTTTATAGATATAAGTGGTAAAGAAGGCGTCAAATATGACTTCATACTGCTTAAGGACATGGATGCTGATGGTGATTTAGATCTCATTACTTCGGAGGAAACCGCAGCCGATGGTTCAAAGAAAGGCTTGGGTGTAATCTGGTATGAAAACCCGATCAAATAAAAAGATGACCGCTCCATTAATTTTTTGATTTTTATAGGCCTGATTAGGGAGAATTCAAGTAATACTCCCAATAAGTTAGATTAAATTTATTGAAATAAGAATAAAACCAAATAACTAAAATACTGACTGATAATGAGTAAAGAGATATACCTGATTGCCAGTGGCGATTTGAGACTTCCTGCCAACCAGACTTGTTGGCCTGCACAAAAAGAAATGGAAGATAGCCTGCAAGGCGTTTTTGAAGGTCTGGGAATAAATGTGATTAGGGCTCATAAGTTTGATGAAGAAAAGGGCCATGGCTTTATCGATTCTCAGAAAATGGGGATGGAAGTTTTTAGGGATATTGACCCTGAAAAGCCACTAATTGTGGCCGAAAGTGTCTGGCAATTCTCGCACCATGTATTGGCAGGACTGACCCCTCACAAAGGGCCTATTTTAACCATAGCCAACTGGAACGGACAGTGGCCCGGTCTTGTAGGTATGCTTAATCTCAATGGCTCCCTGACCAAAGCCGGAGTATCTTATTCCACCATTTGGAGCAAGGAGTTTGATGACGAATTCTTTTTGAATGGATTTAAAGAATGGTTAGAAACAGGAAAAATAACCCATGACTTGCGTCATGTTCGGGCTTTTGAAACGAAAGATGCCCCGGCCAAAGCTTTGGAAGCAGGAATTGCACTTGCTAAAGAGTTTAGACAAAACAAAGCCATTATGGGGGTGTTTGATGAAGGTTGTATGGGCATGTTCAATGCCATTATTCCTGATCATTTATTGCATAAAACGGGCTTGTTTAAAGAGCGTCTAAGCCAATCAACCTTGTATGCAGCCATGCAAAATGTTGCAACAGAGGAAGCCGAAGAGGTTTTGCAATGGCTACTCGATAAGGGTTTGACTTTTAATTGGGGCACTAATCCTGAAACTGAGCTGACAAGAGAACAAACCCTTGAGCAATGCAAAATGTATGTAGCTGCCTTAAGATTAGCCAATAAGTTTGGCTGTGATACCATCGGTATACAGTACCAACAAGGGCTGAACGAATTGTGTCCGGCCAGTGATCTGGTGGAAGGTTTGTTAAACAACACCGAAAGGCCACCGGTGAAAGACGAGCAAGGGAATGAAATTCTAGCCGGCAAAGCCCTGCCACATTTCAATGAGGTGGATGAGTGTGCAGGATTAGACAGCTTGATTACTTATAAGTTGTGGGACCAGCTAGGTTTGGTCGGTGACAATACACTTCATGATTTGAGGTATGGAGAAAATTTCACGGTTGATGGTAAAGAAGAGTTTGTGTGGGTATTCTTAATTTCAGGAGCAGCGCCACCATCCCACTTTTCTGGAGGATTTAAGGGTGCAAGTAGTGATAGACAACCGGCCATGTATTTCCCCCAAGGCGGAGGAAGTTTAAAAGGTGTAAGTAAACCGGGACATATTGTATGGAGTCGTGTTTATGTAATGGATGACCAATTGCACTGTGATTTAGGTACCGGTAAAGTGGTGGAACTGCCTGAAGAAGAAACCAAAAGAAGGTGGAACATGACCACCCCAGAGTGGCCGATTATGCATGGTGTGCTGGATGGGGTAAATCGCGATCAGATGATGGCCAGACATAAGGCAAACCATATTCACGTGGTTTATACCACGGATAAAGACAGTGCCCTTGAAGCTTGCTATGCCAAGGCCGCAGCAATGAATGAATTAGGAATTAAAACGTCACTTTGTGGTATTTAAAATGAGAAAAGTTACACTTTCAATGCTCGCAATAACTGCCGGTTTGATGTTGAATTCTTGTGGTGGGGCTAATGATAAAAAAGCCGAAACCCAAGAAGATACGCAATTGGCACCTAATGACATTACAGGAAACTATCACCTGCCCGAAAAGCAAAAGGTAGGAGAAGGGGCCCTTGTCCATGCTGAACTTATTTACCCGCTTGACGACAGGCCTACACCTCAGGTTCATGCATCAACTTTAGTTGAAACACCCTCAGGGATCGTAGCTGCCTTTTTTGCAGGAACCCATGAGAAAAATCCTGATGTGGGAATATGGGTAAGTCATTTGGCAGATGACCAATGGACCAGACCGGTAGAAGTGGCCAATGGGGTCCAAAATGAGGACTTAAGGTATCCAACTTGGAATCCGGTCTTGTTCCAACCCAAAGAAGGCCCATTGATGCTCTTTTATAAAGTAGGACCAGACCCCAGAGGATGGTGGGGCATGCTTATGACCTCAGATGATGATGGCAAAACATGGTCTGAGCCAAGGAAATTAGGTGAAGATCCGGCAGTAGGACCATTGTTAGGGCCTGTGAAGAACAAAGCCGTTCAGCTTGAAGACGGGACGATTATTGCCCCAACAAGCATTGAAAGAAAACACGATGACGATACCTTTTGGATGGTTCATTTTGAAATCAGCAAAGACAATGGAAAAACCTGGGAGGTTGTTGGGCCAATCAATGATGGAGTTGAATTTGATGCCATTCAACCAAGTGTTTTGTTTCACAAAGATGGTTCTCTTCAAATCTTATGCAGGACCAGACAAGGTGTGATTTCAGAGAGTTGGTCTACAGACAAAGGGCAAACCTGGTCTCCGATGAAGGCGACTTCCCTTCCTAACCCTAACTCCGGTACGGATGCGGTTACTTTAGCAGATGGTAGACAACTATTGATTTATAATCATTCCACTAAAGAAGGAGAAGAGCCTAAGGGAAGAAATATCCTCAACTTGGCGATTTCTGATGATGGGAAAGAATGGAAACCTTTTATGACTTTGGAAAACCAGCCTAACGAATCAGGTTATAGCTATCCGGCCATCATACAAAGTAAGGATGGTATGGTCCACATGACCTATACTTATGACAGAAAAACTGTAAAGTATGTGGTGGTCGATCCAAGTAAAATATAAAAACAATTAATACTAGAATGTCGCAGGTGATAAAACCACACTTGTATACACGATAAAGAAATGCATAGAGATTTAAAAAAAGAGCCGTTAAGAGGAGTAATTCCTCCCATGGCCACACTATTGCTGGATGATGACCATCTGGACAAAGAAGGAACAATCCAATTGATAGAACACTTGATAGCCGGAGGGGTACATGGTATTTTTATTTTAGGAACCACCGGAGAATGCACCAATATTTCCTATAAGTTACGTAGAGAACTAATTTCATTAACCTGCGAAAAGGTTGATGGGAGGGTGCCTGTTTTGGTAGGGATTACAGACACCTCTCTTGAAGAAAGTCTGTCCTTAAGCCGCCTGTCAAAAGAGGCGGGTGCCACTGCCGTTGTTGCTGCCCCACCTTACTATTATGGTTTGGGAGAAAGTGAACTAATTACCTATTTCAAAAAGCTTGCAGATGCTTTGCCCCTTCCATTGTATCTTTACAACATGCCTTCACACACCAAAACAATGATGAGCCAAAAAGCTGTTTTGGAACTGGCAAAGCATCCCAATGTATATGGGCTGAAAGATAGTTCGGGTCAAGCCGTGTTTTTCAATGCCATGATTTATGCCTTCAGGGATAGACCAGATTTCACCTTACTCGTTGGTCCTGAAGAAATGATGGCTTCTACAGTCTTGATGGGTGGAAATGGTGGCGTAAGTGGTGGTGCCAATATCTTCCCTAAACTTTTTGTAGATCTTTTCAATGCTGCTGATAAAGGGGATTTAAAAGAGGTTACAAGACTTCAGGAAATGGTGATGGAATTGGCTGATGAAATTTATGCCATGGGGTCTTATGGCTCAAGTTTCTTGAAAGGTTTAAAAGCCTCTATGTCCATTTTAGGTATAGGGAATGGCTATTTAGCCACACCATTATCGGCCTTCGAAAGTGATCAAATTGAAGCCATTAAGGAAAAATTAACCGGCCTTAAAGCTTACGAACAATACGCATAACCACGATTGCCAGGCATTTTCAGATCCATCTACAATCTATTTACAGAGGCAGATAAGAAGATCAGGTACTTGGCATGCTTAAGCCTGAAATAATCATTTAAAATAATAAAAAGAATGGATTTATCCCTTATTGATTTAGTTGTATTTTTGTCCTATATGTTGGCTATCATTCTATTTGGGGCCTCCTTTTATTTCAAAAAACGTTCTGCAGATGACTACATTACCGGAGGGGGTAGATTGCCCTCTTGGGCCATAGGAATGTCCATTTTTGCTACTTTTGTAAGTAGTATCAGTTTTTTAGCCCTTCCGGGAAATGCTTATTTGTCCAATTGGAGTGGGTTTGTATTTAGCTTATCCATTCCAATTGCGGCAATTTTGGCGGTTAAGTTTTTTGTTCCTTTATACAGGGGGATAAAAAATCCTTCGGCGTATTATTATTTGGAAACCAAATTTGGTGCTTGGGCCAGAACTTATGCATCCATTTGTTATTTGTTGACTCAATTGGCACGAATGGGAGCCATCATGTATCTTTTGGCCTTACCAATGAATGTGATGTTTGGCTGGAGTATCCCTATGATTATTGTAGTTACAGGGGTTAGCGTACTGATTTACTCCATTATGGGAGGCTTTGAGGCCGTGATTTGGACGGATGCCATCCAAGGTATTGTGCTTATCTCAGGTGCATTGGCATGTTTATTAATCATAATGTTCTCCATGCCAGAGGGACCCGGACAAGTATTTACCATAGGGGCAGAACATGATAAGTTTAGTTTGGGAAGTTTGGGCTTTAGCCTTTCTGAAGGCACATTCTGGGTGATTTTGATTTATGGATTATTTATAAATCTGCAAAATTTTGGTGTAGACCAAAACTATGTACAGCGTTACTTAAGTGCCAA
>NZ_CAXBOC010000033.1:0-18591 GCF_963976465.1 uncultured Cyclobacterium sp.
GAATTAATTCAAATGGATTGGTATAAATAATAATTCTTTGGTCTTTAATTAATGACTTTAAATTAACATTTCCGTAACGTGTTTTGACCAATAAGTTAGGGCAAGCGATTTCTTTTTCTAATTGAAAGGGGGTTAGCGGTGCAGTTTTCATGGCAGAGTTCAGGTTTTATGACAACTATAATCTGTATTTAAATATTATTATAATATAATTAATTTTTTTTAAATAAAAGAAGAAATATTTAAAATTTAACATTAGTTGACTAAGGTCATATTATGGTATAATAAAGCTCATTTAATTTAATATTTTGAGTGGCATAAGACGAATTTATTTAGCTTCATTTTTCAGAAAACCATTGAACCTTTTTATTTGATACCCGTCAAAAAAATAGCCTGATACCGGATTATTTTTGTAATTTTAATTTCAAGTCACTACGGAGGTTTATGGACGGTAGCACGGTATTATATTTAATAGCAGTAATTATCTATTTTATTTACACTTCTTTTGTGAAAAAGAAACCTGATGAGGAGTATGCTGAAAAGGAAGGGAATGAGCAAGCTCCCAACCAAGGACCTTCCTTTGAGGAGTTGTTGCGTGAAATTCGAAAAGATCAAACAGAGACAGTCCCTGAAGAGAGTAAAAACGAATGGGATGATGAGCATGGTGATCGTGAGTTCCCGGAGGTAAAACAAGAGGAATTTCCTGCTGAAGAAGAGGATTATAAGCCGAGAGAAAAAACACATACAAGTGCCTACCAAAGTATTAAACAGCCCTTGGTGAAGCTTGATGATCAGGTGGATATAGATGACAATAAAAAGATTTTGGGTGAAGTGGTAGATGTAGCTGGAGAATATACCGTAGGTAACAAGTATGCTAAAATTTTGAAAAACCCTGAGACTTTAAAAGATGCAGTGATATTGTCAGAGGTATTTAACCGAAAGCATTTTTAATTTTAACCACAATAAATTCACATTTAAATTTTGCATAAATTACACATATGATCCGTCGTTGGTTTAAATCTCTAGGGCCAGGATTAATTACAGCCGCTTTGGTTTTTGGTCCCGGTAGCCTTACCATTACTTCTAAATTGGGTGCAGTCTATGGCTACAATTTACTTTGGGTAATCCTAGTGGCTGCTCTCTTAATGTTGACTTTTACAGGTATGGGGGCAAGGATTGGTTTGGCCTCTGATCAATCCCTTATCACGCTCTTTAGAAAAAAATGGGGTAATGCTGCCGCTTTAATGGCCGGAATAAGCATTTTCTTTGTTACCGCTGCCTTCCAAGCAGGGAATACTGTTGGTGCAGGATTGGCGCTTTCAGAGTCACTTGGGCAAACCAATAGTTTGTGGATTGTAGTGATCTCATTGATGGCTATTTCGTTGATGTTTTTTAAATCTTTCTATAAGATTTTAGAAAAGGTAATGATGATCATGGTAGGGATAATGTTAATTTCCTTCCTTTTCACCCTGATCATTGCACCACCCGTATGGTCTGAGGTATTAGCGGGGCTGAATCCGAGTATTCCAAAAGGTTCTTTTATCTTGGTAATTGCTTTGGTTGCTTCAAGCTTTTCTATTGCAGGAGCTTTTTACCAATCTTATCTGGTGCAGGAAAAAGGCTGGGCAAAGAGTGAATCGACAGATGCCTTAAGAGAAAGTTATACCGGAATAGTTATTTTAGGGCTTATCTCTTCGATGATAATGATTAGTGCAGCAACCATCTTGTACCCTAAGGGGGTTACTGTTACCTCTGCTGGAGATATTGGAATGGCATTAGAGCCTGTATATGGAAAGTTTTCCTTTATGGTTTTCATGATCGGTTTGTTTGGGGCTTCCTTTTCCTCTCTTTTGGGAAATGCAAGTATAGGCGGAACATTGCTTTCAGACGCTTTGTCTTTGGGAAGGAATTTAAATGGTACACCAGTAAAAATTTTAATCACACTGATTATAATAATTGGGGCATCCATAGCACTAGTATTTGGAAGGTTACCTCTTGAGCTGATAGTATTTGCTCAGGGAATTACCATATTCGCAGTTCCTTTTATAGGCTTAGGACTCTTTTTAATTGGTAACGATACCAACATTATGGGCTCCCTAAAGAATAATAAGTTCACCAATATTATTGGTGTAATTGGCTTATTGGTCCTGTTTACTTTGGCATTAAGCAATGCTTATTCTTTGTTTAATGCATAAAAAATAACTTAATATATGGTTTTTTCTTTAGGCGAACCGGTTTAAGGGAATGATCAAACCACTAAAATTTACTATTGAATCCATGAAATCTATTGAAGAATTAGAGGAAATTCTTAGCAAGCCCACTGCTGGCTTGGTCAAGGACATCAAAGAAATAAAAGGTGATATCATTATTTTAGGCGTTGCCGGCAAAATGGGGCCTAGCTTGGCGAAACTTGCCAGCAGAGCCGTAAAAGAAGCCGGAATAGAAAAAAAAGTAATAGGTGTTTCTAGGTTTTCTGATGACAGCCTAAGAATTGATCTTGAAAATCACGGGGTGACCTGTATAGCTGCTGATTTATTAGATGACGAAGCATTACAAGCTTTACCTGACGTTGAGAATGTTATCTATATGGCAGGCAAAAAGTTTGGTACTACAGGTCAGGAGCACTCCACTTGGGCCATGAATGCCTACTTACCGGGAAGGGTTGCTACCAAGTATAAAAAATCAAAAATCATCGTGTTTTCTAGTGGAAACATCTATCCATTTGTACACCATGCATCCGGTGGTGCTTTGGAAGATACTCCACCGGAACCAATTGGCGAATATGCACAATCCTGCTTAGGAAGAGAGCGTGTATTTGAATACTTCAGTCATCAATACAACATCCCCATGTTGATGTATAGACTCAATTATGCCATTGATCTGCGTTATGGAAACCTCTTGGAAATAGGTAAGATGGTAAATACAGAAAAACCTATCAATTTAAGGAGTGGGCATATGAATGTAATCTGGCAAGGAGATGCAAATGAAATTGCCATCCGTTCATTGTTGCATACCAGCAGCCCCCCAAAAATACTTAATGTCACCGGTCCGGAGACAATCAGTATCCGACAAGTTGCTGAGAAATTTGGACAGTTATTGAACAAAAAGCCTGTCTTTGTGAATGAGCCGGAGCCCAAGGTTTTATTGAACAATGCCTCTCTTTGTCACCAACTATTTGGCTACCCTTCTGTTTCTTTGTTGACAATGATTGAGATGACTGCACAATGGATTCAGCAAGATGGTGCCACATTAAATAAACCAACCCACTTTCAGGAAAGAGAAGGAAAATTTTAATTATTAAATAATGAGTAATATTAATCCCGCAATCAGGCAATTATTACATGATGGGACCGTGATACCTGCCCATCCATTGGCTTTAAATGCAGATAGAGAACTTGACGAGAAATACCAACGTGCATTGTCTCGCTATTATATCGCTTCCGGGGCCGGAGGAATGGCAGTGGGTGTACACAGTACCCAATTTGAAATCAGGGAAAAGAAATATGGACTTTTTGAGCCGGTCTTAAGAATGGCCATGGAAGAAGTCAAAGCAGCAGCCATTACCAGACCTTTTGCAATGGTGGCAGGAATTGTAGGTGATACCAAACAGGCAGTAGCCGAGGCTTCTTTGGCAAAGGACTTGGGATATGACCTAGGTTTGCTGAGCGCAGGGGGATTGGGAGATTGGTCAGAAAAGGATTTGATAAAAAGAGCAGAAAAAGTAGCTGAGGTGATGCCTATTTTTGGTTTTTACCTTCAGCCTTCAGCCGGAGGCCGACTTTTGAGCTATGATTTCTGGAAGGATTTTGCTGATATCCCAAATGTTCAGGCCATTAAAATGGCACCTTTTAACAGGTACCAGTCATTGGATGTGGTTAGGGCTGTTTGTTCTTCCAGTCGCCATAAAGAAATTGCCTTGTATACCGGAAATGATGACAATATCGTGGCAGACCTACTTACGCCATTTACCTTCATGGTCAATGGAGAAAAAATCACGAAAAGAGTGGTTGGTGGGTTACTTGGCCATTGGGCAGTGTGGACCACTAAAGCTGTTGAACTTTTAGAAAAGGTAAAAGAATGTCGGGACAATAACCCTGCAGCCATGCCGGAATTGCTTGAGTTGGGCGTGCAAATAACCGATTCCAATGCCGTTATTTTTGATCCAAAAAATCAATTCAAAGGATGTATCCCTGGTATTCATGAAGTACTAAGACGACAGGGCTTACTTCAGGGAACTTGGTGCCTCAATCCCAATGAAGTTCTTTCTCCCGGTCAATCAGAAGAAATTGACCGAGTATATGAAGCTTATCCTTGGCTGAATGATGACGCTTTTGTAAAAGAAAATCTTCAAAGTTTCCTTTCTTAGGATTTTCTTATTTTAAGAAATAGTCAAAGAAATTGTATATGATTGCATTGGATTTCGGATTAGGGGAGTGCTCCGGCCGATTACTCATTCCAACACGGTCATTGTAACCATACAATTTATTTGCTTGGATGCTATGGTTCAATGGAACCCATCGATGCTCCCCGTCCTCTTCTCCTCCGGAAACTAAAAAAGGGCGGGGAGCCATTAAAACATGAAGTTCGTGAAGATCTCTGTTGTCTTTCAAGAGTTGAAGGTAGGTGCCTCTTGCAGGGTTTGCTGCATTAGGAACACCTCTCTCTCTTCTAGGTCTAGGGTGGTAGCCCAAGTACCAAGGTTCCCAGTAATTGATATTTGGTCTTTTTTGATCGAAAACAATTCCGGGATCTGACCATGCTGCTGCTGCAAAATTCTCGAATAAACAAGAAGCAAACATGGCCCATTTTCCTCCATAGCTATGTCCCATTATCCCAATTTTCTCCTTATTTACTTCCGGTAAACTTGCAAGTAAATGCCAGGCATTCGCTGCTGCATACGCCAATAATGAAAGGGGTTCAACAGTAGCACTGTCTATATGTGGATGATAAAGAGCGTAAGTCTTGTTCTCAGTAGTTTCGGTGGTGCCGATTGATAGGGTCACAAAACCACGTTTGGCTAATTGTAAGGCGAAATCTCTCTCTTCTTTGCCTTCTCCTATCGCTGTTTCCGGTTCATAATAAACTGTAACCACTGCCGGTAGATTATTGGCTTGATAAGGAACCAATAGGTATCCTTGGGTCATTTGACCCGGAATCCACTCGAAACGAATCTTTTTTTGAATATAGTCCGCTTTGTTAACCGAAGAAAGCACCTCAAAACTAGGGTTTTCAATTAATTTAGGCCATTCTCCCATATAAGCATGCCAAGCATTAAGGATTTCTTGTCTTCGTTTCTTCCAATCTTTCAAGGAAGTAACCTTTGATTGATCGTCAAAAATAAATGGGTCCTTAAATGTTCCTCTATCTTCCTTATATTTATCAGGGACGGCAAAATAGGGAGCAATTTTTTGCCAATTCACCAATTTTTCAAAGTGGTATTGAATGCTTTCAACCTTTTCCTTCTCGCGCGAAACCTTACTTTCCGTAGTAGCATCGCTCAAAAATAATACAGTTAATTTTTTATCCAGCTTCTTATTGTTTTCTAGGTATTGATAGGCCTGCAAGGCAGCAATTCGGTTGGCAATTTTGGGACTTATGGCTTTATCTGAATTAAACTTTGAGCCAGGTGTGCTATTATTGTTAGCATAGGCTGATTTTATATCAATCCATTTGATTTCGTTTGCTTTAGCAAGGCTTTGAATAATAGCATTCGCCTTGTTTAATTGAAATTGCTGTGAAGCTTTGAAATCAGGCAAATTAAAACCATTATTGTCCGTACTTAAGGAGGGAAGGTTGAATAGAACCGTTTCTATACCGTTTTGTTTTAACCCTGAAATAATTTTCTGATAGCTAGATTTAAAACTGTGCTCAGCTTTTGGGGTATGAAACTGAGTCATGTCATTTTTCCCTGCCATAATAAAAACTACATCGGGATTAATGGATAACAAATCTTGATCTATTTCTTGGGAAATATGCAATAAGTGCTTTCCCTTGGTTTCTATCGTACGAATTTCCAGTGTCGCTATAGGACCATTTTTTGATGAGGTGGAGTCGTTGTTATTTTCAGCTTGAGCCGGAAATAAGGCTAAATAAAAGAAGGAGAACAGAAGAAAACCGTGGTAATTGATCCGCATTTTTTAAATCATATGAGTAGGTTTAAAGATAAGAATTTCATTATGAATAATTGGCTGAACATCCTATTTTTCCGAGGTCATTTATTTGTTGCGGATAAGAAAATAACACCGTTTTTAATTGTGTCTAATTTCAGGTTAAGCTTGCTAATTAATGGGTATTTCTTCTATATTGCGGTTTTATATGGAAAATAATTATTTTATGTATAGACGCTGGCTTTTTATAGTTTTATCAATCCTTATCACCTCTTGCAACTCAAGCTCAAAAGAAAAAATTCACATCGTAGGATCCCAAAACACGGATCTATTTCAATGGTTGGACGGTGAGGGGTATGACTTAGAGTTTCATAACGATATAATGCCGGCCATTGAGGGGATGAGCAGCGGTGAAACCTTATTGGTATTGTCTACTGAATACCCCAAGAACAGGGTAGCTATCCCAGATACGTTTTTTTCAGCGGTAGAAGAAAAAAATATTAAATATTATCTGGAGTACCCTGAGGATTTTGAAGGTCTGGAAAGTAACGGAGAAGTGTTGAAGACCAGGCTGGAAAGGGCGGTTGTGGTTTCAGATCAATTTGGCGACAGCCTTTATCCCATGAAAATATTGGGCATCAATGATTGCCATGTTATTGCTTCGGAGGTAAGCGATCCATTGGTGGTAGTGGCTAAGGTGGCAGGCCTTGACAGTGCAGTCTATGGATTGGAAGGTGTTCCGGCTTACCCCTTATTATTTAAAAAAGACCAGGGCTTTATTGCCCTAAGTAAATTATCTGATTTTGCTAAAGGCAGATTTGGGCCGGAAGCACATTGGCAGGCATTGTGGTCACATATAATAAATGAAATTACGCCTCAAGATAAGAAATTTAGTTTTGATGCTTGGCCACGGATAGTAGAACCTTCTTTTGGTGCCTCCGAAAATATAACCCGTAAGGATAAAATTAATTCAGTTAAAAAAGGGGTGGATTGGTTTGAAAAAGGAAAGTTTTACATCGCCGAAAATTGGAAAGATTACTGGTTAAAATACCAAGGTGATGGTACAAATCCTATTGGTCCTCCGGTTCCTGAAGATTTTCAGTCAGGAGATGGGACAGAGGGATTATTGGAGGGGCATTCTTCCAACATCTTTTACGATGGCACACAGCAATATCGCTATTGGATAAGGGCAGATGTACAAGGGGAGGGTGCCTATGCACTTGCTGCTGCAGCCAGTTTACTAGACGATCCAGCCTACAATATACCGGCAGAAAATTTAATTGAATTCTTGTACAGAGAAAACCTTACATCAGGCCCTCGGAGCGATCCGGATTCTGCAGCCTATGGGTTGATAGGCTGGTCTAATACCCATCCTTTTGTATACTATGGTGATGACAATGCCAGGGCCATCCTAGGCGTGATAGGCGCAATGGCCCATATGCAAAATGAGGATTGGAATGATGAAATGATTGCGGGCATATTGGCGAATTTTAGAACTACCGGAAAAAATGGATTTAGAGGTAGTCGTTTAAACAACACCAACCTGCAGCGATTGGGCTGGAAACATTATTGGAACCAAGAGACGATTAATCCTGCCCCTCATTTTGAATCTTGGATGTGGGCGATTTATTTGTGGCTTTATGACAAAACAGGATATGAGCCTTTACTTGCCAAGTCTAAAAAAGCTATAGAAATAATGATGGATAAATATCCTGAGGACTGGCATTGGACCAATGGCATCCAACAGGAAAGGGCTAGAATGATTTTACCTTTGGCCTGGTTGGTAAAAGTGGAAGATACCCCTGAACACCGCGAGTGGTTAGACAGAATTGTAAGTAAGCTTTTGGAGAATCAGGTGGAGAGTGGGGCCATCATGGAGGAATTGGGGGGAGCAGATAAAGGTAAATATGGACGGACAGCCTCAAACCAAGAATATGGCTTGCACGAAGCACCATTGATATTTGAAAATGGAGATCCTATAGCGGATATGTTGTATACCAGCAATTTTGCTTTCTTTAGCCTGAATGAAGCAGCCCATGCTACTGGGAATCCTGCTTACTTCGAGGCATTGGAGAAATTATCCGACTTCTTAACAAGGATTCAAGTGAAAAGTCAAACGCTCAAAGATCTTGATGGGGCTTGGTTTAGGGCTTTTGATTATGAGAGATGGGAGTATTGGGCCTCAAATGCCGATGCAGGTTGGGGCGCGTGGGGAACCCTTACGGGTTGGACGCAAAGCTGGATTGTTGCCACACAAGTATTGGTGTTGAAAGACCAGAGTTATTGGGATTTGACCAAGAAGTCTAAAATCGCTGATAACTTTGACCAAAAATCTTCCTTGATGTTGGAAGAGTATAAATAAACCTTTGAGGGAAAGAAAGGCCTGTCACAGCGTAGGCGAAAGTATAAAGCGCAATAAAAATGGTGGAGGAACAATATATGGATGGTTATTAAAGCAAGCCTTTGGTTGATCTCCTGTCATGACCTATAAGTAATAAGCCGTTATTTTTTTAGGAAGGAATTGCATTAAAATGCCAATTGCTGATGAAATACGTTTCTGTATTTCATCAGCAATTGGTAAATTAATTGTTTTAGAAACCCTTTAGCAAGGACCCTTCTTCACTATAACTTTTTGATTTTAATGTTACGAAAAAAGACTTTATCACCATGGTCTGTTATCAAGATATGTCCTTCTTCTAGCTCCCCATAATTTTTGTCATCTTTAAATTTGTTTTCTGATTTTTTCTTTAGAAAATCTTTATTCCCTCGGGTGTAACTCACTAATTTTTTCCCATTTAAATAATGACTTACCTTTTTTCCTTTGGCTACAATCTTGCCTTGGTTCCATGAGCCATGGGGTTTTAATTCTTTGTTTTTTGGTGGATAGAAAAGGTAAGCAGCTCCTGTTGAAGTGGTTCCATTAGGGTCGTCTTTCACTCCTTTGTAATTGTAATCATCTATAATTTGATATTCAGGTCCATTGACCATCATATTTCCGGTTTTTTCATTGTAAATGGTATCTACAAAATATTTTATACCACTATTGGCATTTTCTGTAAGGTTAAATTCAAAAACCAGTTCAAAGTCACTGTATTTTTCCTTGGTGATAATATCTCCACCACCTTCACCATTCATAAAAAGCATTCCGTCTTCAATTTTCCATCCTTTTATGGCTGAGTTAGGTGCATTTTTGGGACACCATTTATCCAAGGATTTTCCATCAAACAAAACTTCATAGGCGTTGGATTGGGAAAATGAGTCCAATGAAAGGGAGCTACTTATAAGAAATGTGACTATTACAGCGATAATTTTCTGATTTATTTTTCTCATGGGGTCTACTGGAAAAGGTTCGATTTATTTTATTGGTTGAATGGCTAATTTTGCAGCCAACTTATCAAAGGCTGAAAGGATTTGATCTTCTAAGCCCGGCTTCCATTTGCTTGGTAGCCCATATACCATTTGTGCAGTATGGCCTTCATATCCCCCTTCTTTAAGGATGACTTCAGTAGGGATATAGCTCATGACATCATTGGTATAAGTCATTACAAATATCTCAGGTCCATACTTTTCTTTCAGTCGATTGGCATAACCTACCGTTACCTCACCACCCATGGTGAAAAGGGCTTGATTGCCTATTTTGATTACCTGTAGGGGGAAAGGGTAAGAAGAAGGAAGAGGGTTTCCGGCTTCTATTTCTCCTAATGTTCTTATTGCCCACCTTTTCATATAGCCGCTTTGCTCATTGATTATTTGATTAAGTTCGGCCTTGCTAGGAGGTGCTTCCAGACTCAAGTCTATTTCTGTATACGCACTTTTTAGGGAAGGCTCTAAAAGCTTCATGTCCTCTGAAAGCACTCTTTCAACTGTTGCTGCCAAAACTGTCCCATATTGCTTGGCCAGAGGCAAGGTTCTCCTTGGTAGTGGGTTTTGATCTCCTCCGGCGCCTTGGAAAAACATGGCCATGGCCCCCGGGTAATTCTTTTCCACTACTTCCTGGGCATACCCCGGATAATCTCCCGACCATTGGTAACCGCTAAGAACAGTTGGGTGACAAGCGTAACCAAACAGGACTGTAGTAATTTGGTATTTGTCGTCCATTACCTTAATTACAGGGACTGCATGGTCCATTGGCCCTTTAAGGTCTGTTGACAAATGTACTTCACTCTCTTTATTGTTTCTTCTATTGACTTGAAAGCGTGCCGTTCCGTTATTGGAAAAAATTTGGGAGGGTTTCATGTTGGAAAGTGCCTTGCCAATACTCGCTACGATATCGTTTTGAAGCTGATCTGTGTATTGCGCTACATCTTTGCGTTGCTGATCATTCATGGGGTAAATGTCAAACAAGGATTTCCCAAGAACAGGAGCGGAATGGGTATGGCTGCTGTTCAAAACAAGCTGTGATTTTTCAAGCCCAAATTTCTTGTTAACAGCATTTCTAATTTCGTCCGAGAGGTTTTTTGGGAGGCCCAGCAAGTCAGAGGTTACAATTACGGTTTGGTACCCATGGGCATCTTCAATGGCCAGTACTTTTACCCAGAGTTCTCCATATTTGCCTTCTGCTGTATGGTCTCTATGTCCATAACCGGCCATCCATAATGAAGAGGAAGGGGTGATATTGATTTTATCTGTACCCGTTTTCCAGCCGGTTTTTTTCTGTGCCTTGCTTTGGTAACCAAGGGCTAGAAATAAAAACAGCAAGGAGGTGAATAAAATAGGTTGGTGGGTTAAAATGAAGCTTTTCATAGTTGAATGTATAAGTTTGTACTTGGCTTATTTTATATTGAGTGTCCAGTGTATTGCGTTTACCAGCATTTGATTAAAATTGGGGTGTACAAAATCAGTAGGATATCCCAAAGAGGTGTAGAATACGTTAACATCCCTATATTTTCTGGTATAGGCTATTGGCATGGTCTTACCATCAGAGGTTCCACTAAGTATTACTTTGGCTTTTTTATCCAGGCTATTCTCCAAAAGGTAGAGATTACCTTGGCTTTGCCATTCACTTTGAGTAATGCCTTTCAATATTCCTTTACCGACCTTCTTCTCTGCCTTTACATGAGTTGCTGCTTTTGCAGGTCCATAGCCTTTGTTTTCATGTCCCAATACTTCTGGTACAAATTCCCACCAATCTTCATAACCGAAAGGAATGTCTTCCTCAGTTACAGAAAAGGCATGATTGGCTGTTCTTATACCTAATATAGGTTTTCCATCAGCAATATGGTTTTTGATCAGTTGCATTTGTTCAGAAGAAAGCGCCACTCTCCGCAGGAAAAGGACCAGAAGGTCACAATCCATATTTTTTTCTAATTCCGGTAGGCTGAATGCTTTTCTTTCCCCTTCTCCTAGAATTACTTTGGTCTCAAATCCATTTTCCTTGGCCAGTTTCATAGCAAAATAAGGAATGGTAAGGTTTGCTTCGTAATTGTTTGGATCCTTGCTGATCAAGAATGTTATCTTTTTGTTTTTTTTCTCTTTATCCTTTTTTTTTTATCCTTGATGACTTTACCATATACCTTCAACTGGTAGTCTTTATATGTAGTATACCTTCCTTTCAGCCACAGTACAATCTCTCGCTCGTCATCGGCCAAAACGATAGGCCTGAGGTTGTTTTCTTTTGAATTAAAGGTAACCGGAGTAAATTCCCAAGGGCTATTTTCATTCAATCTTTCCCCCCTAAAAATTTCATACCTTCTTTCTCCATCCACAAGTAGGGGTTCACCAGATACCGGGTGAACATCCGCAGAGAAATAAAGAATGTTTTTGTCTTTAGGGTTAAGGCTTATCAATCCAGTATATTCATTTTCATCCGGATACAAACGACTCCCGGCATAGGCAATTTCATCTTCTATCCACCGGCCATTTTCCCAGCGTGCATAATGGTACCTATTGTCAAATCCTCCTTTTGAAACATTAACCCTTTCACCTCTTGTTACCGGATCTTTGGCCACTGTAAATACGAAATAAGGTTCACCGTTTTCATCCAGTTGGATGTCGCTGGTCCAGCCAACATCTTCTCTTGTTTCAAGGTCTCCATCGAAGACTAAAGTAAAATCTGATGGTTGAAACTTGCTGCTCTCTGTTGTGCTTAGGGGGCCAACGAGTGATCCATCCGATCTATAAGCCTTACCATTCTCCACATATCCATGATAGATGTTATTGTTCATATGCCTGGGGTGACCATCTGTGGTAATGAAGTGTATGCGGTTTTTGCCATCTGAGGCATACCTCAAATAAGATCTTCCGGGAAATTCAAATAGCCTACCGCCGAAAGTCCATGTGTCACCGAAATCTTTGGAAACCATATAATGGGGGTTGTTTCCATTTCCTCTAAAGAAATTATAGGTAATTTCTGCTTCTTCTAGGTAATAGGTATTGGAATAACAAACCTTTGCGTTGGCAGTAAAGACTTTTTCTTCCGTCCACTCACTGATATCATAAGGATTGACGGTGGTTCTGTGTCTTATATAGGGGTCATAGGTGTGCCCTGAATAGACAGTTAAAATTTTCCCATCCGGTCTGAGCATAAGTGAACCCACATTGTGGTCATCAGCCGGAAGAGAACCTTCGGTAATAATGGTGGTAGCCGAACTATTGTCATCTAAATTCCACGCATTAACCGTATTGTACCCTTGAGATGTAACTCCGGTAAAGATTACTTTATTGTCAATTAATAATGCCCTTTCATCCTGAAACCAACACCAGCTTCCATCATCAGCTATTTTAACAGCTTGGTATGGGTCAAAGTCTTTCTTTTTGGTTTTCTGGGAAAAAGTGTGATTAATTTGTAGCAGAAGTACAAATGCTGTAAAGAGAAGCTTTTTAGAATGAATGAGCATTTTTATTAAATTGGATTAGGGATAAAATCTTTCTAAAAACCAATTTAACGCATGATATTCATTCTATCACTATAAAAATTATAAAATTAAAGATTAGTCGTATTATCGGTTGATTAACGTTACCAATTTATTTTTCTAATGGTGAATTGCTTCAATTTCAGGTTCTAAAACATCCATGCTTCCCTTCTCATTAATGCCGATTAAAGTCACTTCTTTAAGTTCGTTGATTAAAAGCGGATCGTATTTTGCGCTAACTCTAATATAGTTTTCTGTAAAGCCAAACATTTTACCATCTTCTACATCACCTTCAAATAATACAGTATATGTTTTGCCAATGTTTTCTTCATAGAAAGCTCTTTTTTTCTTTTCTGAAAGAATCCTCAACATTTTAGATCTCTTATTCCTTATTTTCATAGGTACTACATCATCCATTTCTGCAGCCCTTGTATTGGCTCGTTCAGAATAGGTAAATACATGCAGGTAGGAAATGGGGAGTTCTTTTAAGAACTCATAAGTTTCTAGAAATAATGCTTCAGTTTCACCTGGAAAGCCCACAATAACATCTACCCCAATACAGCAATGAGGCATTAGTCCTTTGATTTTACTGACGCGGTCTTCATACAATTCTCTCAAATACCTTCTCCCCATTTTTCTTAAGATGGTGTTGCTTCCGGATTGTAATGGCACATGAAAGTGAGGGACAAAATGTTTGGATTGAGCAACAAAGGTTATGGCTTCATTGATCAGAAGATTAGGCTCTATGGATGAAATTCGAAACCTATCAATTCCGGAAACCTGGTCCAAGGCCTGAATCAAGTCAATAAATTTTTCTTTTCTTTTACCATTCTGAATACCATAATCCCCGATATTAACTCCTGTAATTACGATTTCTTTAACGTCAGTTACTGCGATTTCATTGGCCGCTTTCACTATATTAGAAATGGTATCGCTTCGACTTTTACCTCTTGCCAAGGGAATGGTACAAAAGGCGCAACCATAATTGCATCCATCTTGCACTTTCAAGAAAGTCCTGGTTCGGTCATGTATGCTATAGGCATTGTTAAATTCTTCTGCCTTTGCAATAGAAGAGGCATATACCTTGGCTTCCTGCCCTGCAGAGAAATCGTCTAGTAGTTCTATCAGCCTAAATTTTTCCGCAGCTCCTAGTACAGCATCAACCCCTGGAATGGTGGCGATTTCTTTTGGTTTGAGCTGCGCATAGCATCCGATGATGGCGATGAACCCATCGGGAGATATTTTTTTAGCTTCCTTGACGATCTTCTTACATTTTTTATCAGCATTTTCAGTTACTGAACAAGTATTGATGATGAATATGTCGGGAGATTCTTCAAAGCCAACCTTCAAATAGCCCTTTTTTTCAAACATACGGCTGATAGTGGAGGTCTCTGCATAATTTAATTTGCAACCGAGGGTATAGAATGCTACTTTTTTCAAACTTTTGATTTCTTTTATTTCGGTGCAAATTTAGTGAATATCATTGAGTTTTCCATTTTTGCAATAAATTTGACGAAAATGAAAAAAATCACCAGTTATGATGGATATTTAAGGCGCGTTTGTTGTCAAAAATGTAAAAATTACTAAAAAGACCTCTAAAAATGACCATTATAGAGAAAAACTCATTTATTTTTCTAATTTTGTAATTAGTTTTTAAACCATAAACTATACAAATGGCAACATTAAGACAAAAAGCGTTAATGAAAGTGCAAGGCAGATCTAAGGTCAATGCAGTAGCACCTTCTTTAAAAATTTCTGATTATTTCGGATCTCATGTATTTGGCTTAAAAGAAATGCAGGAAACCTTAGCTAGTCCTGTATTTAAAAAAGTCAAAACCGCGATTGAAAAAGGAACAAAAATTGATATGTCCACTGCAGATGAAATCGCTACTGCAGTTAAAGGATGGGCCATGTCTAAAGGAGCAACGCACTATACGCACTGGTTTCAACCATTAACGGGATCAACTGCGGAGAAGCATGATACTTTTTTCGACGCAATGTCTGGAATGGAGAGATTCAAAGGTAGTACCTTGGTACAACAAGAGCCTGATGCTTCTTCTTTTCCAAATGGTGGGATAAGGACGACTTTTGAAGCACGTGGTTATACAGCTTGGGATCCAAGCTCCCCAATCTTCATATTCGATCAAACCCTTTGCATCCCTACCATATTTGTTTCTTACACAGGTGAAGCCCTCGACTTTAAGACTCCTCTTATTAGGTCTACAGAAGCCATCAATTCAGCGGCTGTAGAAATTTGTCAGCTTTTTGACAGAAATGTCAAAAAAGTGAACCCTTCATTGGGTGTAGAACAAGAGTATTTCGTTGTAGACAGAGCGCTTTATGCAACGCGTCCTGACCTTGTAATGGCCGGAAGATCTGTTTTTGGTCACAACCCTGCAAGAGGTCAGCAATTAGATGATCATTACTTCGGGTCTATTCCTTCCAGAGTTAAGGAATACATGAAAGACTTTGAGATTGAGGCCTTGAAATTAGGTATTCCTGTTTCTACTCGTCACAATGAAGTAGCCCCGGGACAGTTTGAAGTAGCTCCTTTATTTGAAGATATCAATAAAGCTACTGATCATAACCTACTATTGATGGAAGTAATGGAGAAAGTGGCTGAAAAGCATGGCCTTAAAGTCCTTTTCCATGAAAAACCTTTTGCAGGATTGAATGGTAGTGGTAAACACAACAACTGGTCTTTGATTACGGATACAGGTGTTAACCTTTTCCAACCTAGTAATTCCGCTAGAGAAAATCTTCAATTCTTATGCTTTTTGGTAGCAACGATCAAAGCTGTATATGAAAATGCTGATTTGCTTAGAGCAAGCATTGCATCCGCAGGAAACGATTTTAGACTAGGTGCCAATGAAGCTCCTCCTGCTATAATTTCTATTTTCTTAGGAAGTACCCTTACCAGTATTCTTGACGAGTTAGAGAAAAATGGTAACCTGAAAATTGAAAAAGGAGACAATATGTACATGAAATTGGGAATTTCTAAAATTCCTGAAATCATTCTTGACAATACAGATAGAAACAGAACTTCTCCATTTGCTTTCACAGGTAATAAATTTGAATTTAGGGCTGTTGGTTCTACTGCAAACCCTGCAGGACCAATGACAGCTTTGAATGTGATTGTGGCAGATGTTCTTCAGGAAATGAAGAAAGAAATTGATAAGGAAATTAGTGGTGGTAAAGAAAAGAAACTTGCCATTGTTAATGTGCTTAGAAAATACATTAAGGATAGTAAAAAAGTACGTTTCGAAGGTGATGGTTACTCTGAAGAGTGGGCCAATGAAGCCGAGAAAAGAGGGCTTTCTAACCTTAAGAGTACAGCTGAAGCACTTGATGTACTAATCTCTAAAAAGGTTACTGAGCTATATGGTAAGCATAAAGTATTGAATGAAAGAGAATTGCATGCAAGACATGAGATTCGCTTGGAAAACTATATAATGAAAGTTCAAATCGAATCTCGTGTGATGGGAGATTTGGCATTGAACCACATTATTCCAACAGCCATTCTTTACCAAAACAAGTTGATTACCAATGCCAATGGCTTGAAAGGTTTAGGTTTGGATAATTCTGCAGCCATAGAGACGATTGAGGAAATATCAAGGCATATTGAATCACTTAAGGCTGATGTTGGCAATATGATTGAAGCAAGGAAAAGGGTAAATAAAGAGGATGATATCGCCGTTAAAGCGAAACTTTATAGCTCTGATGTAAAAGAAGCCTTCTTTGATAAAATCAGATATGCTGTTGATAAGCTTGAATTGTTAGTGGATGATGAATCATGGCCACTAGTAAAATACAGAGAAATGTTATTTCTAAAATAGAAGTAAACGGATCTAAAAATTATAAAGCCCGATTTATTCGGGCTTTTTTTATTCCTACTCCCCCAAGAATTCTTACCATTTATTTTTAAGGCAGCATGTGAAGATAAGCTTCTAAAGGAATTTAGAACAAAGAGTTTTTGAGCCTAATACTGGAAGAGAGGAATATACCAAGAAATAAATTTGTCTTCCATTTTTGTGAGACACTCCTTATTTTGGTCAATTTTTAACTTCCTTTTAATGGTGGTTGCCAATCCATTAAAGTCTATGGAGTAATTCTCCGGATCATTTTCTGAAATGAAATACAGGTTTTGAATGGTGCCTGAAATGTCGATGTACACCCTTGCTTGAATTTTGATGTTTCTAAAAAGGATTTGGGTATCCTCATCAAAATAATTCGAAATATGACTAAAATTTAATTCGTTACTAAGGTTAGTGGTCGAACAGTCCAAACTCATACCCTCGGTATCTATTCTCGTGAAATCGATAGCATAGGGCTTAATAACAAAAGCATTGTTGGTTTTTAGAACCTGATACCCACTACTTACCTGACCTTGTGAAAGTAAGGGGAAGATTGAAAAAACAATGCTGAAAATAAAGATAGAAAACCTATTCATACAATGACTTCATTTAAAGCACAAATTTCGCAATTAAATGAATCAAGTTACAAAAGCCAATGTATAATCGGTGTTAGGAGTTTTTAAATGGTAATATTTTAAAATTTAATTAAGGCTTTGATAACCTGATTGTCAGCCTGGGTAAGCTCAGGAAATTTTTCCTTTGTTTGTGTAAAACCAAACTTATTGGTAGTATAATGCGCTGTAGGGAATTGTTTTTGGGCTAAGGTGTTGATAACCTCCAGAAAATCTTTCTTTGTGGCATTCCTACTGCAAAGTATACTTAATTCCTTGGCATGTATTGAAGGGTGGTGAAATGCCAATTGATCCTTATACAGTCCAACTAAAACATAACTGCCTCCATGCGCTGCATAAAAAGGGCCTGCCTCCATGGCCTTTTTGTTCCCTGTGGCATCAAATACAAGGTTGTATTGATTTTTATAGGTCTCTTTGAGAGAAGGATTTTTTTCTATTTCCAACGCGTTGATGCTATGGCTTGCTTTAAACTTTGCTTTAGCTAAGTTTAATCTCCAGGGATTTACGTCCAGAGCAGTAACCTCTGCACCGGCCAACTCCGCAAAAACCATTATGGCCAACCCTATGGGGCCACAGCCCATCACCAAAACCTTATCCCCCTTTTTAATGCCGGCACGTTTAACGGAATGTGCTGCCACTGAAAGCGGCTCAACAATTGCCATTTCATCCCAGGTCAATTGCGGCGTAGGGATGAGAATTGATTCGGGTAAGGCCATGTACTCTTGCATGGCCCCATCGGTGTGAACGCCCAATACTTTCAGCTTTTCGCAGCAATTGGTTTTTCCTATTTTGCAAGCCCCACATTTTCCACAGTTTAAATAAGGGATAACCACCACCGGCTCTCCCTCTTTAAAAGAGGTGCCATTGCCAGCTACAACCTTGGCCGCAATTTCATGTCCAAGGATTCTAGGATAGGTGAAAAAGGCTTGGTTGCCTGCAAAGGCATGTAAATCGGTGCCACAAACTCCTATTTGCTGAATGCTTACCATAACCTCTCCGGCATTTGCTTGTGGGGTTTCAGCTTCTTTTGACACAAACTCGCCCGGATGTTCACAACTGATAATTTTCATAGGTATATCGCTAGTTTTTTGGGAATGCAAAAAGTAAAAAATGCAGGAATTAACCAACAATATGCTCCTTTTTACTTATT
>NZ_CAXBOC010000034.1:0-18470 GCF_963976465.1 uncultured Cyclobacterium sp.
CCCTTTCTGATAGTTTGAACGTTGTGCTTCAATAGCTGTACTAAGCAAACCAAGTTTAACCTTGGATTCAATATTTCCGCTTCGTGAACGTGTTCCTCCGGGAAAAAAGAGACTGTGACAGCCAAATTGAATGGCTTCTCTGGAATACGTTTTTAAAGTTTCAAGGTAGATTTGATTCTTCTTCCTCCTGTCCACTTTATAGGCACCTAAGGCATTCATAAAGTAGGCAAAAATCCCTATATTGAAGAGGTTTAATCCCGCACCATAAATAAATGGGGGCAATCCCAAGGTACTAATGGTCCAACCAATTAAAATGCTATCTAAATTACTAAAGTGAGTAGGCACCATAACAATGGTACCCTTAGATGCCAAATCTCTTATTTGATCAGTCTCTCCAATGATTTGAATTTTATCCTGAAGCCTGTATTGGTTACTAAAAATGGATTTGAAACCTTTAACTCTCGAAGTATTCAATAAACGGGAAAAGCCAAAGGAGACCAGCCTCCTTGTCAATTTGTAATGGCTGTGTTTAAAATTGCTTGCTATTTCTTCAGCATACCTGGTGGTGATGCGAGTTAACACTTCATAATACCGGGCTTTCTTTTTTTGATCATCAAGCTGTTGGTCGGCATCCATGGCCAGAAGAGAGGCCTTTACTTCCGCCCAAAATTCCTCTTCATCTTCCGGGTCTACTGCCCAGGAATTCTGTTTGATCCTCATCCTTTCTCTAAAAAGAGTGACTTCAAGCCCTTCTTTTATTGCCGGTAACTGGTTGCCGGTAAGCCCTTTAATATTTCTAACACTAGACCCCACTACCTGTTGGATAAATGCTTTGCGGCTTTTACTTAATTTTACCACAGGCCATTCATCCTTCTTCGGAAGTATCGGTTCATACTGGTGTTTGATATAGTCGTCGGTCAAGTTTATGTAGTTTAGTTGATCAAAGATAACCAAAAATAGAATTCATTTGCAGAATTATCATTTGACCGGCTTTGTCAATGGTGGAATAGATTGTATTATTGCAACATCTAAAGCTCAAATGAATCAAGATTTAAAGCAGATACAAGCCCCGATAGCCACCGAGATGGCCGATTTTGAAAAGAAATTTCGCACTTTCATGCAAAGTAAAGTGAAATTATTGGATCATATCACACAGTATATCGTCCGAAGAAAGGGAAAACAGATGCGTCCGATGTTTGTTTTCTTGACGGCTGGAGTGAGTGGTTCGATTTCAGAATCTACCTACCGAGGTGCCGCTTTAATCGAGTTATTGCATACAGCCACCCTTGTGCATGATGATGTGGTGGATGATGCTAATTATAGACGAGGATTTTTCTCTATCAATGCCTTATGGAAAAATAAAATTGCTGTTTTGGTAGGAGATTATCTCTTATCAAGGGGTCTACTATTGAGTGTAGACAATGGTGATTTTGACCTACTTAAGATTGTTTCCAATGCGGTTAAGGAAATGAGCGAAGGTGAACTTTTACAAATCTCAAAAGCCAGAAAGCTTGACATTACTGAAGAGGTTTACTACACAATCATCCGTCAAAAAACGGCCAGCCTTATTGCCTCTTGTTGTGCAGTGGGCGCTGCCACCACCGGGTCAAGCGAAGAAAACATCGAAAAAATGCGGCTTTTCGGAGAAAAAGTAGGCATGGCTTTTCAAATCAAGGATGACCTTTTTGACTATGGGGAAGATGTGGTTGGAAAACCTGTTGGAATAGACATTAAGGAGAAAAAAATGACCCTCCCCCTTATCTATGCCTTGCAAAATGCTTCTTGGGTAGACAGAAAAAAAATAATTTACAAAATCAGGAATAAGAGTGAGAACAAAGGGACGATCAACGAAATTATAGATTTTGTAAAAAAATCCGGTGGACTTGAATATGCACAGAAAATAATGAACAATTATTATCAAGAAGCATTGGCCCTCTTGGAAAACTTTCCCGAGTCTCCTTTCAAAAATTCTTTGACAACACTGGTGACCTATACCATTGAAAGGAAAAAATAAGGTTTAAAGCCCCTTTATCCTAAAAAAACTGAAAACTTACGGGAATTCCTCCCACTTTGAGGCTTAGTAAATTTCTTATCAATTTATAAGTTCGGAACTTCCTTAAAATCCGACCTAAATTACATATAACTTAGGATTACCCCCTATTAACGGCTGATTTTTAGCCAATTGCAAGCACCCACCAATGCTTTTATTTTTTTGTAAAATAATTGTGTTTCTAGTTAGTTTTGGATACTTTTATAGCAATGTGGTAAAAAGTGGGGCAAAGTGGTAAAAAGTGTTTAGCTATTTACTACTTTTGTAATCAATTAGCAGGAAGATCAGATATGGCATCATTCACCGGTGAGTTTGAGTGTAAACTAGATGCCAAGGGCAGGTTGGTTTTGCCTTCAAAAATGAAGGCATTAATACCTGAATCCTTGGGTCAGGAGATGATGCTGCGCAAAGGTTTGGAGCCATGTCTTGAATTGATCCCAATGGTCGAAGTAAAGAAAGACCATAACAAACTTGCTAGCCTAGACGACACAGATGATGAGGTAAGGTTTTTCAAGAGATCTTTTTTTAGAAGAGAATCTCCGGTAGACTTAGATGCCACAGGTAGATTTGTTATCAGCAAAACCATGTTACGTCACGCTAAACTGGAAAAGGAAGCCATTGTGATCGGCATAGGAACAAAGATTGAGATTTGGAACCCGGAATGTTATGATGAGTTCATGGGTAAAGAGGAAGAAAAATTCAGTGATTTAAACAAAAAGTTCTTAGGTAGAAGTGCATAATACAGCATATCATATTCCCGTAATGCTTGAGGAATGCCTTTCAGGGTTAAACATTAACCCCAATGGCATCTACGTAGACCTGACCTTTGGCGGGGGAGGGCATTCTCGTGGGATTTTGAAAATGCTGGACAAGGGACACTTGTATGGTTTTGATCAGGATCCTGATGCAGAAAAAAATGCTCCGGATGATGAAAACTTTACTTTTGTCATGGCGAATTTTCGTGATTTACGTCGGTACTTAAAAATATATGGCATAGATAAAGTAGATGGTATTTTGGCAGATTTGGGAGTTTCTTCTCATCAAATAGACGAGCCTTCAAGGGGTTTTTCCACAAGATTTGAGGGGAAACTAGACATGCGGATGAGTCAATCAGGCGATCTTTCTGCTGCCAGTATTTTGAACACCTATGATGAGCAATCTCTTCATAAGATTTTCGGTATTTACGGGGAAATAAAAAATGCCAAAACCCTTGCCAGAGCTATTGTCTCCACCAGAGCCAATACACCTTTTGAATCCATTCAGGAATTTAAAAATTTGTTGGACAAATATGCTCCCCGAGGAAAATATGCTAAATATTCAGCTCAGGTATTTCAGGCATTGCGGATAGAAGTAAATCAGGAAATGATTGCGTTGGAAGAGATGCTTGAACAAAGTACAAATTTGTTAAAAAAAGACGGGAGATTGGTCATCATGAGTTATCATTCCCTGGAGGACCGTTTGGTTAAAAACATCATCACCAAAGGAAAACTTCATGGTGAACTTGAAAAAGATTTTTATGGCAACCCTGTCCGACCACTTGAGCCGGTCAGTAGAAAGCCAATCATAGCAGCTCAGGAAGAAATAGAAACCAATAAAAGAGCAAGAAGTGCCAAGTTGAGAATCGCTAAAAAACTTTGATCATGGGAAGAAATACATTCAAAAAGCCGATTAAGTCCTCCCGGGAACAAAAAAAATCAAAATTCAACCCTTTTGCTTTTATAGAGCAAAAGCTTGATATGCGTTCGATCGTGGGAGAAAATGTTCCAATAAAATTGGTTCTCCCCCTGCTGTATGCTTCTTTTTTGGCCATGTTTTATATATGGAGTAATTATAAAGCAGAAAATACCATCAGAAAAATAGATCGACTCCAACAAGAAGTAGAAGACCTTCGGGCCGATGTTACCACCTTGGAAGCAGAATACATGTATGCAAGCAAACAGTCTGAAGTAGCGAAGAAAATTCAGCCCCTAGGCATCATAGAAATTGAAGAACCGCCTCAGAAATTAATATTGGAAAAGTGAACATTAAAAAATCCATATTGCTCCGTGTAAGGCTTTCCTTTTTGGCAGTAACACTTATTGCCATTTCTATTTTTTATAGAATTGGTGTAATACAAGTTGTTGAGGGTGACAAGTGGGCACAATTGTCTGAGGAAATCAATTTGCAATACCGGCCGGTAAAAGCCACCAGGGGAAATATCTATGGTGCAGAGGGTAGCCTTTTGGCTACGAGCCTTCCTTTTTATAGAGTGGCTCTCGATCCTTCCATTGATAAAAGCCCTGACTGGAAATCAAGTGTAGACTCACTTTCCAGAAACCTGGCTGCCTTCTACAAGGACCGGTCTGCGAATGCTTACAAAAGAATGATTCTAGACGCTCGGAATGATGGTAAAAAGTACTTGATTCTTAATAGGAGACAAATAAACTATCAAGAAAAATTGACCATGTCCACTTGGCCCATCTTTAAAAAAGGAAGAATGGGAGGTGGTGTTATATTCGAGAAGATTGACAAACGATATCGTCCATTTAAAAATTTAGCCGGAAGAACAGTAGGCTTTTTAAATGAAGATCAGTATGGAGCGGGTTTGGAATACAGTTTTAATGAATATTTACAGGGAAGAAACGGAGAAGCTTTGTTTCAAAAGATCGTTGGTGGAAGTTGGAAGCCTCTACATGATGCAGATGACATCAAACCTACGGATGGCTTTGACATAGTCACCACCCTAGACGTCAATATTCAGGATGTAGCAGAATCTGTGCTATTAAAACAGCTTATCAACAAAGATGCTGCCTTCGGCTCAGTGATTGTAATGGAAGTAGCCACCGGGCATATTAAAGCCATTGCCAATTTGGAGAAAAACAAACAGTCTTACGGTTATGGTGAATATTACAATTATGCCGTAGGAGAACAAGGATTGACAGAGCCGGGATCCACTTTCAAGTTGCTATCAATGATGGCCTTGTTGGAAGAAGGCAAGATCAACTTAAACGACAGTGTGGATACCGGAAATGGCAGTTATAAATTTTACGATCGGTACATGAGAGATGCCAAACGTGGTGGCTATGGCATGCTAAGTATTCGGGAAGTATTTGAAAAATCATCAAATGTTGGCATCTCTAAGTTGGTAGATGGACATTTTGGTCATCAGCCCCAAAGATTTATCGATTATATAGAAAAAGTAAAGCTTGACAAACCTCTTGGGTTTCAACTTAAAGGTGAGGGTATCCCCTATTTCAAGCATCCTGATGATAAAAATTGGTACGGTACCACCTTGCCTTGGATGTCTATTGGTTATGAAATTAAAATCACTCCACTGCAGACGCTAACCTTATACAATGCCGTTGCCAATGGAGGGAGAATGGTAAAACCAATGATTGTGCAACAAATCTCAAGAGGCAATAGCATTGAAGAAGAATTTGAAACTGAAACATTGACTAAAAGTATTGCCTCCAAAAAAACGATCAATACTCTTCAGGATCTTCTCAAAGGAGTGGTTGAAAAAGGTACCGCTAGAAATATTTCTACCGAGACTTATTCTATTGCGGGTAAGACGGGAACTGCACAGAAATTAATCAACGGCAGGTATACCCAAAAATATTACACTTCATTTGTAGGTTATTTTCCTGCAGAAAAACCTAAATACAGCGCCATAGTGGTCATTGATAGCCCCAAAGGTTTCAATGCTTATGGTGGGGATATTTCGGCTCCGGTTTTTAAGGAAATTGCAGATAAAATTTATGCACAAGACATGAACATCCAGCAAATTGAAAATAAGGATGAAAATATTCAACATGCAGACAATGGGGAATTCCCTTATATCAAAGCCGGGAAAGCTGCTGAGTTGCAAATGATCTGCAACAGCATGGGTATATCCAACCATTATTCAGGCAGTGAAACCTGGGTAAAATCGAGTATTTCCAACAAGTCCATTCAATGGGTTGGTAATACAGTCGAAAAACCCTTGGTACCTGATGTTACCGGCATGACCTTAAGAGATGCCTTATATATTTTAGAAAACAAAGGGCTGAGAGTGCAATTTTCAGGTTCAGGAAGAGTTAGCGCTCAATCCTTATCCAAAGGCACTCCCTTTAAAAATGACCAAATCATAAAATTATCATTGAGTTGAGCCAACAGTTAAAGGACATATTGTACAAAGTCTCCCTAGTCTCCACCAAAGGAAATATGGAAGTAATGGTCAGCCAATTGACATTTGATAGTAGGAATGTCAACTTGGGTGCTGTTTTCATTGCCATACGTGGGACGCAGGTAGACGGTCATGCTTATATAGAGAAGGCAATTGAAAAAGGGGCCAAGGCGATAGTATGTGAGCAGCTCCCGGAAAGCCTGGTGGATGACGTCAGCTATGTTCAGGTAATTGATGCAGCAAAATCTTTGGGATTAATGGCTAGCAACTTTTATGATCACCCTTCTGAAAAAATAAAAGTTGTTGCCGTTACGGGTACCAATGGTAAAACAACCACGGTTACTTTGTTGCATCAATTGTATACAGAAATGGGTTATTCTGCCGGCTTGATTTCCACGGTTGAGAATAAAATAAAGGATAAAATTATTCCTGCAAGCCACACTACTCCTGATGTGATTTCTATCAATGAATTACTAGTGGAGATGCTGAATGAAGGTTGTTCTCATTGCTTTATGGAAGCGAGTTCACATGCCATCGTTCAGGAAAGAACTGCCGGACTAAGGTTTGCAGGCGCCTTATTTACTAACCTCTCCCATGATCATTTGGATTATCACGGTGACTTCAGTCATTATATCTCAGCCAAGAAAAAATTATTTGATGAGTTGCCGAAAGAAGCTTTTGCTCTTGTCAATGCGGATGACAAAAGAGGTTTGGTGATGGTGCAAAACTCCAAAGCAAAAAAATACACTTTTGCTTTGAAATACCCTGCGGACTTTAAAGCCCGTATCATTGACAATTCCATACAAGGGTTGGAGATGGACTTGGATGGGAAGCCTGTATGGTTCAGGCTTTCCGGAGAATTCAATGCCTATAATCTTTTGGGAGTTTTGGGTGTAGCCCAATTGTTAGGGGAAAATGAAGATGAGGTCTTGCGGCAGCTATCCATGCTAAAAGGCGCTGTAGGTAGATTTGACCTTATTGTGCAAGGAGGTATCACAGCCATAATAGATTATGCCCACACACCCGATGCCTTGGAGAATGTATTGAAAACCATCCAAAAACTGAGAACCGGAACAGAGACCCTCATCACAGTAATAGGCTGTGGAGGCAATCGGGACAAGAGCAAAAGACCTATCATGGCTAAAATTGCATGTAAATTTAGTGAGAAGGTCATCCTTACTTCTGACAATCCACGGGACGAAGAGCCAATGACCATCATACATGAAATGGAAGAAGGATTAAGCCCCATAGACCAAAGTAAAATATTGTCAATGGAAGACAGAAAGTCAGCTATTAAAACCGCTTGCCACCTTTCTAAACCGGGAGATATCGTGCTGATTGCAGGAAAAGGTCATGAAACCTACCAAGAAATAAAAGGGGTGAAACATCCCTTTGACGATAAAAAAATAGTGAGTGAATTTTTAAAGCTTTTATCCAGGGATTAAGATGCTATACCACCTTTTTGACTATATCGACCAAACTTTTGATTTGCCCGGAGCAGGTGTATTCAAGTACATCTCCTTTAGGGCAGGCATGGCCGCATTGGTTTCCCTGCTAATCACCATTACCCTTGGAAAAACCATTATCGATTGGATAAGGAAAAAATCGATTGGAGAAACGGTAAGAGAGCTTGGGCTTCAGGGCCAACTTGAAAAAAAGGGCACACCTACCATGGGAGGAATCATGATCATGGCTGCCATAGTAATCCCTACCCTTTTGTTTGCTGATATCTACAATGTATACATTATCCTTTTGCTGGTGACTACACTTTGGTTGGGAGGAATTGGCTTTTTGGATGATTATATCAAGGTTTTTAGAAAAAACAAAGAAGGTTTGGCCGGTAAATTTAAGATTGTAGGCCAGGTTAGCATAGGAATTATCGTTGGTATCACCTTATACTTCCATGAAGATGTGGTGATTAGGGAATTTCAGGAAAGTGTATCTATTGAAGAAGGAGTTGTTGCTACCCCTTCCTATGAAGATGTGAAATCCATGAAAACGACCATACCATTTCTCAAAAACAATGAGCTCAATTATGATGTGGTTTTCGGATTCTTGGGAGACAATTTTACACCAATATTGTATATCATCCTTGTGATCTTTGTGGTAACGGCCGTTTCTAACGGAGCCAACATAACAGATGGAATTGATGGTTTGGCAGCAGGAACATCGGCCATAATTGGACTAACTATTGCCATATATGCCTATATCAGTGGAAATGTCACTTTTTCCCAATACTTAAATGTGATGTTTATCCCTTATTCGGGTGAACTGGTGGTTTTCTGCTCTGCCTTTGTGGGAGCATGCGTAGGCTTTTTATGGTACAATTCTTACCCGGCACAAGTTTTTATGGGTGACACCGGAAGCCTAATGATTGGAGGAGTAATCGCCGTGTTATCCCTCACTTTAAGAAAAGAATTACTACTTCCTGTATTGTGTGGCATATTTCTTATTGAATTACTTTCAGTCATAATTCAGGTCAGTTATTTTAAATATACCAAGAAAAAATTTGGTGAAGGCAAAAGGGTCTTTTTGATGTCCCCATTGCACCACCACTATCAAAAAATGAATATTCCTGAAGCAAAGATTACCGTAAGGTTTTGGATTTTGGGAATCTTGTTTGCGATCATGGCATTGGCAACATTAAAGTTAAGGTAAATGCAGAAGACAGTTATTTTAGGCTCCGGTGAAAGTGGCTTTGGCGCTGCTTTATTGGCCCATAAGCATGGGCACAGGGTTTTTGTGTCTGATGCAGGAAAGATTGCTGCTGACAAAAAGAAGACCTTTAATGAAAAAAAGATCGCTTTTGAAGAAGGACAGCATAGCATCAACCTTCTTTTGGATGCGCAAACGGTCATCAAATCCCCGGGTATACCATTTAGTGCTCCTCTAGTTGTGAAGCTAATGGCGGCAGGTATTCCTGTGATAGATGAACTGGAGTTTGCTTATCGCTTTTCAAAAGGGAAAGTAATTGCCATTACAGGTACCAATGGAAAAACCACCACATCCTTACTCATTTATCACATGATGAAAAGTGCTGGAATGGATGTAGGACTAGGGGGAAACGTTGGACAAAGCTGGGCCTTGCAATTAGTGGATACAGATCATAGCTGGTGGGTGTTAGAAGTAAGTAGTTTTCAAATTGAAGGTTTTATTAAATTAAAGCCTTCCATAGCGGTGCTATTGAATATTAGCCCGGACCATCTGGACAGGTATCATTATTCTCTTGAAGAATATGCAGCAGCAAAAATGAAGCTTACCGACAAGATGGATGCACAAGATCATTTCATATTCTTTGAGCCTGACATCAACATCTCGGAGGCCATGAAAAGCCAAAAAGGCAAGCCAAAAAAGGTTCCAATCGGACTTGAAAAACTTAAGGGGACTAAGGGATACATTGAAGGTGATCAATTGAATTTAAAAATAAATGGACTTACTTGGTCTTGGCCTACCCATGAAATGGTGCTTAAAGGAGAACATAATTTTATCAATTCTCTCGCAGCAACAATGTGCGTATTATTAGCGGGAGTCGAAATGGAAAAAATCGGTCCCTCACTCAAAGATTTTGTCAATGCATCCCATAGAATGGAACAGGTTGCCACCATAAAGGGAATAAAGTTTATCAATGACAGTAAAGGCACCAATGTTGATGCTACGGCATTTGCCCTTGGGGCTTTTCAGGAACCAATCATCTGGATTGCCGGCGGCGTGGACAAAGGAAATGATTATCAGTTGCTGGAGGACAAAGTTATTGATCATGTCAAGCTGCTGATCTGTTTGGGTAAGGACAACGAAAAGCTGAAGATTGCTTTTTCCGGGAAAATACCACGCATTTTAACTACTGAAGATATCAGAGAAGCGGTGCAGTGGTCATTGGAAAATGGGAGTGCAGGAGATGTGGCCTTACTATCTCCGGCATGTGCCAGTTTTGACTTGTTCAACAATTATGAGGACAGAGGGGATCAATTCAAGGAGGCCGTAATTACATTAAAAAAAAATATAAATGATTAAAGTAAAAATCTGGCTAGAAGACAATTTAAAAGGCGACCCGGTAATCTGGGGAATCGTCTTGCTATTGTCTTTGATTAGTATCTTGGCTGTGTATTCAGCTACAGGTTCCCTTGCTTATAGAAAAATGGGAGGCAATACAGAAGTCTACCTTTTCAAGCACAGTGCCTTGATCTTTGCCAGTATAGTGGTTATGTGGGCCGTGCATAACATTCCTTATAAGTATTTCTCAAAGTTGAGCCTTTTTGCACTTTGGGTAAGTGTTCCTTTGCTTATGATCACTTACCTCTTTGGATCTACTATTAATGAGGCCAACAGATGGCTTACTGTTCCTATTATCAATCAAGCCTTTCAGCCATCCGATTTGGCAAAACTGGCACTTATTTCTGCCGTAGCAGGCATGTTGGCAAAAAGGCAAAGAAGGATTACAGATATTAAAGGAACATTTATCCCGATTATCATTTGGATAGGCACCATTTGTTTGCTCATTGCCATAGCCAATATGTCTACAGCTGTCATGTTACTGTCCACATGTCTATTGCTTATGTTTATTGGTCGTGTTCCCTTAAAATATCTTTTGGTCGTATGTATGGTAGGTGCCTTAGTGCTTACCACGGCCATTTTAATGGGGCAAAGAGGTGGGGTTTTCTTTTCAAGGATTGAAAGATTCATGAATGACGATCCTGCAGAGATCCCTTTTCAAGCGAAGCATTCTTATATAGCCATTGCCACGGGAGGTATTTCGGGCAAAGGTCCGGGAAACAGTGAACAAAGGAACATTCTTCCCCACCCTTATTCAGATTTTATATATGCCATCATCGTGGAAGAATACGGCATGATTGGAGGCGGTTTTGTCCTTTTTCTTTACCTGGCATTGCTCTATCGCGGCATGCGTGTAGTTGCCATATCTACCAGACCATTTGGCGGCTTGTTATCGGCAGGTTTGAGCTTCTCACTGGTCATTCAAGCCATGATTAATATGGGAGTAGCGGTGGGACTGGTACCCATTACAGGTTTACCATTGCCCATGGTGAGTATGGGAGGAACCTCCTTAATATTCACAGGCATTTCACTTGGTATTATATTGAGTATTAGCAGGGGTGATCATGAAGATGCCTTTATAAATGAACAAAAATCGGTTCCTAGAAAAGTTAAAGTAGCTTGAAACATTGAATAAAGCTGAAGAAACATATCGAATCATTATTAGCGGAGGTGGCACCGGTGGCCATATCTATCCTGCCATTGCTATTGCCAAGGCATGGAATGAAAAATACCCCGAAAGTGAAGTCTTATTTGTGGGTGCTGAAGGAAAGATGGAAATGCAAAAAGTTCCTGAGGCAGGCTATAGAATAGAAGGCTTAAGGATAGCGGGGATCCAGCGGAGGTTGACTTTAGAGAACTTAAACTTTCCTTTTAAATTATTAGGCAGTTTACAAAAAGCCAAAAAACTTATAAAAAATTTTAAACCGCATTTGGTGGTAGGTGTTGGAGGGTATGCAAGTGGTCCTGTACTCTTTATGGCACAGCGTAAGGGACTTCCCACGCTGATCCAAGAGCAAAACAGTTATGCGGGCTTGACGAATAAATTACTGGCTAAAAATGCTGAAGCCATCTGTGTAGCCTACCCTGAAATGGGGCGTTACTTTCCGGCTTCAAAAATCAAATACACAGGAAATCCGGTAAGGAAAGACATCTTGGCTGTAGCAGATAAAAGGGAAAAAGCTTTGGCTCATTTTGGCCTTAAGCCTGATCAACCCATCCTCCTCTCTATTGGAGGGAGTTTGGGTGCCAAAACCCTCAACCAAGCCTTGCTTCATTCAATGGAAGATTTTGAATCCAAAGGCTACCAAGTGCTTTGGCAAACAGGTAAATACTATTATGAAAAAGTAATGGGGCAAGTAAAGGATGCCGAAGTAAAAGGTATTTATCCTTTGAAGTTTATCAAGGAAATGGATTTGGCTTACGCCGCAGCAGACGTGGTGATTTCACGATCCGGCGCCTTATCCGTCTCTGAACTAAGTTTGGTGGGAAAACCTGTAATTTTCGTTCCATCTCCGAACGTAGCAGAGGACCATCAAACTAAAAATGCCATGGCATATGTTTCTCAAAATGCCGCTTTGCTCTTGAAGGATGATCAAGCCATTGACCAATTGGGATCCATGGTACATTCATTGCTAGAAAACCAAGAAAAGCGAGACCAGTTGTCTCAAGCCATAAAAAATCTGGCCAAGCCTGAGGCAGCCAAGGATATTGTTAAAGTAATGGAAGAATTGATCCAATGAATTTAAAAAACTTACATAGCGTCTTTTTTCTAGGTATAGGAGGTATAGGAATGAGTGCCATTGCCAGGTGGTTCAATCATATTGGAGTACCCGTTTACGGCTACGACAAAACTCCATCACCTCTTACAGAAACCCTATCTCAGGAAGGGATGCAAATTGTATATACTGATGGGGTTGAAACCCTGCCAGAAGCATTTAAGACTTCCGGAGCCGACAAACTAATCGTATGGACTCCGGCTGTACCTCAAAGCAGCGCTTTGTACAAATTCTTTGACAACAATGGGTTTGTCATTAAAAAGCGGGCGGCAGTACTGGGACTGATTACTAGAAACATGGAATCGGTGGCCATAGCAGGCACCCATGGGAAAACCACAACTTCTTCCATGGTAGCACACTTGCTAAAAAATTCAGGTCACAATACGGCTGCTTTTTTAGGCGGTCTGACGCAAAATTATAGCAACAACTTAATCCTTCACGATGAGGGTAGTACTGAATCTCCGGTGGTAGTAGTGGAAGCAGATGAATTTGATCGTTCCTTTCTTCACCTCCACCCTGACTTAAGCATTGTCACCAGTATTGATCCTGATCATTTAGATATTTATGGTGATGCCGAACAACTGAAAGAGGGATTTGCTTCTTTTATCAGGCTTACCCATCCCGATGGGAAATTAATCATTCACCAAGATGCCTATCAAAAAATAAGTCATGCAGACTTGGGGGCAGCACAAGTCTATCAATACAGCTTGGAATCAGGAAATATTCATGCTGACAATATTAAGGTAGGCACAGGGACATTTTCTTTTGACTATGTGGCCGAAGGAATTAGGATTGACGGTTTGGAATTGAGTGTTCCGGGCTTTCATAATATTGAAAACGCTTTGGCGGCAGTAGCTGTAGCCATTCATTACGGACTTTCAAAAGAAGCTATAATTGAGGGTATTGCCACTTATAAGGGGGTAAAGCGAAGATTTGAAAAGATTTGCACGAATGAACATATTACTTATATAGACGATTATGCGCATCATCCGGAGGAGATTAAAGCATTTTTGCTTTCCATCAGGGCCATGTACCCGGATAAAAAAGTAACGGCTGTATTTCAGCCCCATTTGTTTACCAGGACTCGTGATTTCGCGGAAGGCTTTTCAGAAAGCTTGTCGATAGCAGATACCGTAATACTATTGGACATCTACCCAGCCAGAGAGCTACCTATTGAAGGAATAACTTCAGAGATGTTACTTCCTGCGATAACAAGCCCAAATAAGTTAGTGGTGAGCAAGAATAAATTATTGGATCATTTGGACCAGCACAAGCCTGAAGTATTGGTAACAATAGGTGCCGGTGATATTGATCGTTTGGTAAAACCAATTGAAAATTGGATAAAAAATGATAAAGCGTAAGGGATGGAAATTTAAAAAGTCCTTCCTGATGATATTGTTGGGGATGACATTGCTAGGGTTTATTGCTTTTACAGAGCATAAGACAGAAGAGCGTGCGCTTGCCAATCTCGACGTTTATGTAGAGGCTGTAAGCGATGTCTATTTTGTGGATGAACAAGAAGTCGCTGCCCTATTGACCAATGCTTTTCCCGCATTACTTGGCCATTCAATAAAAGGGAAAGTCTCCATTCATGAGGTGGAAAAAAAGGTAGAGGCGCATCCTTTTGTGAAGAAGGCTGAGGCATATGAAGATTTGAAAGGGACATTGATGGTAAAAGTAAGTCAACACGTTCCCATGGCCAGAATAGTCCGGCCTATGGCAGCAGATGGCTACATTAGTTCCTCGGGAAAAATACTTCCCACCTCATCCAATTATACCACTAGGGTTTTGATCCTAACCGGTAGAAAAGCTGAGGAATTATTAAAGGAAGGTGACCTTTCGGTAGAACACAAACCATTGTTGGAATTGATTAGGTTTATTAGTACAGACCCTTTCTGGTCTGCCCAAATAAGTGCTTTGGATTTGCTTGCCAATGGAGATATCAATATGCACCAGCAAGTAGGAAAACAGGTCATTGAATTTGGGAAGCCGGAAGAGATTGAATTAAAGTTTAGAAAAATCAAAACCTATTATAAGCAAATTCTTCCTGAAAAAGGATGGAATACTTATTCAAGGGTAAATGTAAAATATAAGGATCAAATTATTTGTGAATAATTGTTAGCGCTATGGAAAACGAAAAACTCATTGTAGGACTGGATATCGGCACCACGAAAATATGTGCCATTATAGGTCGAAAGAACGAATATGGTAAGCTAGAGGTGTTGGGAATGGGGAAAGCAGTTTCTGATGGCGTAATCAGGGGCATCGTTACCAACATAGACAAAACTGTCAATGCCATTACCAAAGCAGTAAATGAAGCCTCAGAAATGTCTAATGTAGACATTGGGGAAGTAATTGTAGGGATTGCGGGCCAACACATACGTAGCTCGATTCACCACGGTGTAATCATTAGAAGCCCTAATGATGAAGAAATAACAGTTGAGGATGTGCGCAGGTTGTCCAATGACATGGAAAACATAGTGGTACCTCCGGGAAACAGGATTATTCATGTAATGCCTCAGGACTATACCATAGATTATGAGGAAGGCATCAGGGACCCTGTGGGGATGTCCGGAGCACGAATGGAAGCTCATTTCCATATCATCACTGCTCAATCTGCCGCTATCAATAATATTGACCGATGTGTAAAACGTGCCAACCTACAATCCAAAGCTTTGATCCTTGAGCCTTTGGCAAGTTCTTTATCTGTGCTTAGCGACATGGATAAAGAAGCAGGAGTTTGCCTGGTAGACATTGGAGGCGGTACCACTGATGTTGCCATTTTTTATGACAATATTATTAGACATACGGCTGTAATACCATTTGGAGGAAATATAATTACCGCAGACATCAAAGAAGGCTGCATGGTGATGCAACATCAGGCAGAATTGCTGAAAACCAAATTTGGAAAAGCCATAGCGGAGGAAGCCAATCCAAATGAAATCGTATCGATACCGGGTTTGCGTAACAGGCCCCCTAAAGAAATTTCAGTTAAAAACCTTGCTTCAATCATTCAGGCAAGGATGGAAGAAATTGTGGAAATGGTCCAATCCGAGATTGCAACCAGTGGGGTGTACAAGAAACTGGCCGGAGGCATCGTATTGACCGGTGGAGGTTCTTTATTGCATGGAGTAGGACCACTTTTCGAATACATTACCGGATTAGACACCAGGATAGGTTATCCCAATGAACACCTAGGTAAATCTAAGGTAGAGGATGTGAAAAGTCCCATGTATGCAACCACGGTTGGCTTGGTATTGGCAGGTTTTAGAGGGCTGGATGACAGGGAGGACAATTACCGACAAAAAGAAAGCTTAAAACCTACTACAGGAAAGAAAAGTTTCCGTGTAGACCAAAGTGGAAGTGATATTTTCGGTTCAATTACCAAAAAGCTAAAGAGATTCATTACTGATGATATCGGAGACGAGTCCGAGAATTATTAATATCAGAAGTAAAAAATATATTCAATAGAGGAAAAATGTCAAGCATCATGAAAGATTATAAATTTGATATTCAAAAAAACCACCGGTCGATCATTAAGGTCATCGGTGTAGGAGGAGGTGGTTCCAACGCAGTGAATCACATGTTTAATCAGGGGATAAAGGATGTGGAATTTGTGGTAGTCAACACGGATTCTCAGGCTCTAAAAAGCAGTCCGGTTCCATTAAAACTTCAGATTGGAGCTCACCTGACCGAAGGATTAGGTGCAGGTGCCAATCCTGAAAGGGGAAAAAATGCTGCTCTGGAAAGCAAGGATGATATCAGAAAGCTTCTTGAGGACAATACGAAAATGGTATTTATCACAGCTGGTATGGGTGGTGGTACTGGTACCGGAGCAGCGCCGGTAATTGCAAAAATTGCCAAGGACATGGACATCCTCACAGTAGGTATTGTTACTGCCCCGTTCATCTTCGAGGGAAGAAAAAAAACATTTTCTGCCCAAGCAGGGATTGAATCTTTAAAGGAGAGTTGTGATACCGTTTTGGTAATCCTGAATGATAAATTACGCGACATTTATGGAAATTTACCGATTCGTCAGGCATTCGGTAAAGCAGATAATATATTGAGTACCGCGGCAAAATCCATCGCTGAAATCATCACAGAAACACAAGATGTTAACGTAGATTTCGAAGATGTAAAAACTGTGATGAAAGATGCCGGAGCTGCAGTGATGGGCTCAGCCATGGAAGGAGAAGGCAGGGCTATCAAAGCCGCTGAAAGAGCGATCTCTTCTCCATTACTCAACAATGTTGACATCAAAGGCGCAGAAAAAATTCTACTTTCCATCATGTCTGGAGAGGAAGAAGAATTGTCTATGGACGAGCTTGTGGAAATCACTGAATACATTCAGGAACGTGCAGGAGACATGGCTGATGTAATCTTTGGTCAAGGCATCGACCAAGACCTTAAGAAAGGAATTAGGGTTACTGTCATTGCTACGGGTTTTGAAACCAATTCCCTAGCTGATAAAGTCAATAGTAATAAAAAAGACGACAGTGAGACCAAAAAGGTAATTGATTTGGAGTCCGGTAAAACTTCTAAAGAAGAGGAAAACACAAGCCCCGGACAATCCGTATCTTTTACTGTACAACAATCTACCATACCTGCCCAGGAAACACCCCAAACAAAGGAGCCTGAGATCAATAATGTAACCCCAACAGAAAATCCTGCCAATGAGAAAACCAGGAAGGATGCTGCAGGTCCAGAGGATTCAGAAGATTTTGAATATGTAAGTCCCCAGCCCACAGCTGAGCCAAAAAAGGTTTTGTCCTTATTTGACAAACCCGAACCCAAACAAGAAGAGGCCAAGCAACCCGAAACGCAAACAATTAATCAATCTGATTATTTTGAGCAAATTAAGGCAAAAGCCCTAAAAAGAGCACATGATAGGTTTGAGAAATTGAGACATATGCGATCTGTAAACCAGACGCCGGAAGAATTTAAGGAAAAAATCGAAGTGCCGGCTTATTTAAGGAAAAAGGTGAAGCTTCAAGAGGTGCAACACAGCTCAGAAAGAAGTATTTCTAAATTCAACCTGAATGATGACAATGAAATCATAAGCAATAACAGGTTTTTGCATGACAATGTTGATTGACTTTTAAAAGTCAATCAACATTTTTGCTTGCTCATTCAATAAGGTCATATATAACCTGTTGGTAACATGTTCCTTTGACATATTTTCCTCTATTTTGGCCAATTTAATCTTGTTGGCCAGTACATGCATACCCAGGTAATTGAAGATATCGGTAAGGTGGCTAAGTGCAATGCCACCGCCTCCGATACCTGAAGAAATACCGACCAGAGCACATTTTTTTGAATTAAAGCTATTTGGGTAAGTCATGCCATCAATAAATGACTTTAGAATACCGGGAAATGAACCATTGTATTCTGGTACAATAAAAACAAACTTATCACCGCTTTTAATCTGATTGTGAATGGTATTGAAGGCTTTATTTTTACCATTGTGTTCATACAAGGCTGTGAAAACAAAATCTTCAGGAAGGTCTGCAAGGCTGATAACTTCTGCTTTGGCACCATGCTGAGCCAACAGTTGCTGATATATTTTGGCAATGATACCGGAAATCGCATTCTTACGGTTGGTCCCGACAATAATTTTAATCATACAAACTTATTTAATACAATATTACAATTGAGCTGCTTATAAAGTTTCTGTTTTTCCTGTTTTATTTTCAAAGCTAAACCTGATCATCCAAAGCTTTCCACTTTCCTTGAAGGGTGAATCAAATAAAAATTATTACAAAAGTCATTTCTTTTTTAAATCACTGAGTAGGAGCATTCTTATTGAAATCACCTTTTTGAGAAAGAAATATTTAAGGCTTATACCTATATTTACAGGGGTTACTTTTCAACTTTCACCTTCTCATCTTTTACATGTTTATGCATAACAAAGGTATTGAAACCAATTACTCAGACAAAATCAAGGCGTCGG
>NZ_CAXBOC010000035.1:0-18467 GCF_963976465.1 uncultured Cyclobacterium sp.
TTGCTATCCAAATACAGACCAAATGATAAATCAAAAATTATTTAGGACAGCATTGTTCAAAAATGATATATTTTTCAGCTAATTTTAAAAAGCCGGACGATAATTGTTAAATTGATGGCTTAAAATCACACTAACAACATCATGATATCAAGAAGGAAATTAATCAAGCGTCTGGCTTCTCTACCTATTTTGGGAGGGGTGGCAGGAAGTGGAACTTTATTGGCTGAATCTTTACCATCTGCTACAGAAGCTGTGGCGAAAAGGGATTTAATTAAAGAGTTAGGCTTAAGAACATTTATCAATGCGGCCGGAAATTACACTTCCATGACGGCATCATTAATGCCACCTGAAGTTATGGAGACCATTAATGTGGCCTCTAAGAAATATGTTTTGCTAAACGATGTCCAAGACAGGGTTGGAGAAAGAATTGCCAAACTTTGTCATGCAGAAGGCGCGATGGTTACGGCGGGATGCTGGTCTGCCTTGGTTTTAGGTATGGCAGGCGTATTAACGGGAAAAGATGCCAAAAAAGCGGCAAAACTACCTTTTCTGGAAGGCACCGGAATGAAATCGGAGGTTATCCTTCAGAAAAGCCATGCCAATGGATACCACCATGCACTTACAAACACCGGTGTTAAGCTGATATTTATTGAGACGAAAGAAGAATTAGAAGCAGCCATTAACGAAAAAACTGCCATGATGTGGTTTTTAAATCGTGAGGCTCCTGTAGGGAAAATAAAACATGAAGAATGGGTAGCAATCGCTAAAAAGCACGGCATTCCTACCATGAATGACATTGCAGCGGATGTCCCTCCGGTTGAAAATTTATGGAGATTCAATGATATGGGTTTTGACTTGGTAGCAATATCCGGAGGAAAAGCCATGGCCGGACCGCAAAGTGCAGGTATTTTGATGGGGAAAAAACACCTGATTGAAGCAGCCAGAATTAGTGCCCCACCTAGAGGCGGAAATATTGGTCGTGGACAAAAAGTTAATAAAGAGGAGATCTTGGGCATGTACATGGCTTTGGAAACTTTCATCAATAGAGACCATGATAAAATCTGGGAAACCTGGGAAAACAGGGTTGCTTTGATTGATGGAGCCATTGCCGGCATCCCGGGGATTAGAACCGAAGTGGTCATTCCTGAGGTTGCCAATCACAACCCATCCCTTAAAATTTCTTGGGAAGGTACTCAGCATGACTTTTCTGCCAAGGACCTTGGGGCTGATCTTAGAGATGGAGATCCTTCCATAGAAACCATTGATTGGGAAGAACCAAAAAGCTTAAGGCTAACCGTTTTTATGTTGGAAAAAGGACAAGACAAAATTGTTGCTAAAAAGTTAAAAGATGCTTTAACTAAAAGAACTGCCTAAATAAAAAGCTACCCCTTGCAGAGTTTCTTGGAAGCACCAAATGGATCCGGCCGCATTAGTTATTTAACTAACCGCGCCGGATTTATTTTTTTTTCCAGTTTATAAAATCAAGGGCTAAAATTGCCTTCAATAAGGTCCAAACCGACTATGTTATAAAATTCAAATTAAATATAGGTAAAATCCAAAAGCGAGCAGTTTTTCTTCTTCAGGGTAAGCCGAATCAAATAAAAGAGCGCAAACATTCATAGTTTTTTACTGTAGCCGATGGTTTCTGATATTCTATATTTATTATTGTAAGATTTTCTATGGTGAAGTTACCCCAAATACAAAGAGGAAAAATATACATCCTCCTGGCTGTCCTTTCTTGGATGGGTTTGCTATTGGTCAATTTGATCAGGGTATTTGGGGAAATCAACCAAATGGAAGGGGTCATTAGCAAAGAAATCACATGGGTCCTGGAAATTCTATTTTTTATATGGCTGTACATCTATTTCAATGATTCGATTAAGAAAAATGAAAACCGAAATTTTATTGATTTTATTTGGAGACCTGCCTCTACAGGTTTAATTGCTACAGGCACTTCTTTTCTCATTATTTTCTTTTATTATCTCTTAGGAGATTCCAGGCTATCGAAAGATCTCCTTCTGATGAATTTCTTCTACCATGTGAATTTCGCCGTGGTTTCCATTTTTCTAATATCCACAACCTTAAGTTGGAAGCACCTTATTCTTTATCAAAAAAGCAAGGCCATTGTGCAGCAATGGCAAGCTTATGAGGTGATTTTGCTGATCAGTATGTTTTTTGTATTGATCAGCCAAGCTAGTTTTAATTATGGTTTTATGTTTGGGTTGATCTTTTTGATCATCTATGGCGCCATACTTTCCATCAATTTAAAGTGGATACCATATTTAACCTTCAGGGAAAAATGGAAATCTATTCTATTTATGGTAATTATCATTGCCTGTACCCTATACCTTTTCTTCCGTTTGGTTTCCTATACCCAACAAAACATCCATTTTGTTAACCTATCTGAAAACCTCTTTCTACTGGGACTTTTTGTGTTTGTGCTATTGTACGCCATATTTAGCTTATTGGTAACATTGTTTAACCTACCAACATCTTCAGTATTTGAACAAAAACTTACTGAGGCCATAAGTTTCCAAAAGCTTAGCCAATCCATTAAGCCGGGAGAAAATGAAGAGCAGGTTTTGGATATACTGATGGACAGCTGCATGAGTGCAGCCTATGTAGATGCAGGTTGGCTGGAATTGCACCCTACTGAACCGGAAGAATCATCCATAATCCAGTTACAAAAATTTATTAGCAATAGCGAAAGGCAGGAAGTTTTGGAATTTTTAAGAAAAGTAGAGCCCTTCGCCTCTTATCTAACCAAACAATCTACGATAAAAAAGGAATACTTATATGGGCAAATCTCCCATGAAACCTACAAATCGGTATTGGTACTTTCTGTATCGGCAAATAAGAAATCCCTTGGAAACATTTTTCTATTAAAGGAAGTCAAGGATGGCTTTAACAAAGAAATGATTAATATTATCACCACCTTTGTTGGCCAAACTTCCATTTCCATAGAAAATCACAGGTTACTTAATGAGGCCATCAAAAATGAGCGATACCGAGAAGAACTGGAAATTGCTCAAAGGGTACAAAGAAGTCTACTTCCTTCAGAATTACATCACAACAATAGTTTTGAAATTGATGGTTTTTCTGCGGCCGCCGATGAAGTGGGGGGAGACTATTATGAGACCTTTCGCTTTGATAATGAAAACTTTGCATTAATTATTGGAGATGTTTCAGGGAAAGGAACTTCTGCTGCATTCAATATGTCGCAAATGAAAGGTGTGTTTCACAGTCTGGTACAATTAAATTTCTCACCAAAAAAGTTTTTATCCAAAGCCAATAGTGCATTGAACCGTTGCTTGGAAAAAAACAACTTTATTACTACTACGTATTACACCATCAACACTGCTTTAAAAGAAATTCATTTTGCCCGGGCCGGACATTGTCCTACCCTGTTTTATTCCCAGAGCTTAGGCTGCTCTCGATTCCTAAATATCAAAGGAATGGGGCTTGGAATCGTTAGAAATGAAGGATATGAAAACTACTTGGAAGAGGGCTATTTAGAGTACCAACCGGGAGATGTTATGGTAATGTACACCGATGGAATAGTGGAAGCCAAAAATCAAGAAAACCAAGAATTTGGATACGATAAATTAAGGCTTTTATTGGATCATTATAAGGCCTTATCGGCAAAGGAGATAAAAAGTAAGATCGTAGATGAAGTTTATGATTTCGTAGGTAGAGAGACCCTGCCGGATGACGATTATTCCATTTTGGTCATCAAATTTAATGCATAAACTTATAATAGCTTAAAACGTATAATTGAATATGTTAACTATAAATAAGACGGCTGAAAAAAGCCATTTAACGATTGGCCTGCAAGGAGAAGTTGATGCCAGCAATTCAGTAGAGTTGGATGAGGTGATACAGGAGGCTTTAAATGACAACATCAAGAATATATTGGTGGACGGCACTGAACTCCAATACATATCTTCAGCAGGATTGGGCGTGTTCATGTCCTATTTGGAGGATTTCAATGAACACAATATCTTATTTATTATTTATGGTTTAAATGAGAAGGTCATGAATGTCTTTCATATCCTTGGCCTTGATCAATTGATTACGATTACAGACAACCGAGAGGAAGCCGAAAAATTAGTCCATGAAGCATGAATTAAAGTTATATTGTGAAAAAAGTCGGCTGTCGGAATTGAGAACATTTATTACAGAAGTTCTCTCCACAACCAACCTAAATGATATCAGCCAGAATCAATTGATTTTGGCTGTAGAGGAGGTCTGTGCCAACCTTATCATTCATTCACATGATTGTAACCCGAATAGTTATATTTCACTTAAGGTAAGGCTAAGCGATGACAACATTGTCTTTGAAATAAAGGATTCAGGAAAAGCTTTTAATTTGAAAAAGTATAAATCTCCGGAGGTCAATTCGGTTATTAAAGAGAAACGAAAAGGAGGGTTGGGTTTACTTTTGGTACGAAAAATAATGGATAAAATAGAATTTGAAACCAACCATTCTATCAATACCTGCCGACTTATAAAAAAACTCAATTCCAAATAAATGTTAAATCCCTTCACTTATCCGGGGCAACAACCCGAATTGTGGGGTAAAATTTGTAACATTGCAGATTAAATTGTATCAATTTTATTTGCAAGTGCCTCTCCGGTTCCTGATCTAATCAAGGAAACAAATCTACCGTCGGACTATCTCTTAAAAATTAATGGTGAGGCATCTTATTCTGAGGAATTTTTATACGTACTAAATAAAAACCGACAACAAGAAGACAAGCCAATCAGCAAGGAGGATTTTGATCTAAATTTCCAGCTGTTTGTAGATTACAAATTAAAAATAAAGCATGCCATGGATTTGGGCATGCACCAAACCGAAGCTTTTAAAAATGAATTCACTGCCTTTAAGGAGGATTTGAAAAAACCCTACCTTCTGGAAAATTCTCTTACAGAAGGTGAGTTAAGAAAAGCTTATAGCAGAATGCAAGAAATTGTAAAAGCCAGTCATATACTTTTCAAGTTTCCTCCAAATGCATCAAAGGAAGACTCTATTGCTGTATATAAAATGGCAGCAAAAGTTAAGGCCGAAGCCGAAGCAGGGGCTGATTTCCACCAATTGGCGGCAACCTATTCTGAGGACCCTTCTGCAAGAAACAATAATGGAGACCTTGGATATTTTACTGCCTTGCAAATGGTTTTACCGTTTGAAGAAGCTGCTTACAGTTTAAACCCCGGAGAAATATCAAATCCTATCATATCTGATTTTGGTTACCATATTATCAGACTAGAAGACCGCAGACCTAATCCGGGACAACTACATGTTTCTCATCTTTTGATTCGTTCCGGAAAAAATACAGGAGACCAGGAAGATCAAATTGCGAGGAATAAAATCAACCAAATCCATCAATCCCTACTTGAAGAACCATCATTATGGCCTGAATTGGTGAATACCTATTCTGAGGATGATGCCAGCAAAGCGAATAAAGGCATGATCCCATGGTTTGGAGTGGGTGCCTTAGTCCCTGAGTTTGAACATGCAGCCTTTTCCTTAAATAATAAGGGGGATTTTTCTGCCCCTGTAAAAACCAATTATGGTTATCATATCATTCGATTGGAAGGTGCTAAACCGGTACCGCCTTTTGAGGAGGTTTTGCCCAAGATCAAGTCTAGTATTCTAAGAGACAGCAGATCAAAAATGATAAAAGAACAAGTTTTGGCCATGCAAAAAGCAAAGTTTAAAGCTGTTGAAAATGGGCCGCTTATCGGTAATATCAAAGCTACTTTCACCAAACTAAGTGGAAGCCCAAAAGCTGAACTTTATAAAGCGTTGGAGGCACTGACCAAAACTAATTCGCAACCAATTATCCAATCCGATTGGAAGGAGGCAGCTTTGGGAGAATTTATCGAATTTATGAAAATTTCAGACCCCAAGGGGACCAATCTTCTTAAGGCTAATTTTGATAGGGTTTTTACCGATTTTTATACCCATCTTTTCTCCCAATGGGAAGAAGAATACATTTATGAAAACAACTTAGACTACCGGCAATTGGTCAATGAATACAAGTATGGCATGTTGTTATTTGAGTTGATGAACCATGAAGTTTGGCAAAAAGCTTTGGAAGACAGTGCGGGGCAGATCGCCTATTTTGAAAATCACAGGGATCAATACCTTTGGAAAAGACGAGTAAAAGCACTGGTACTCCAATCAAATAATGGTCAGGATATATCAGAAGTTTCCAATTGGCTACAGGGAAAATCGCTTTCAGATAGTTTAGCCAATGAACTAAGCGTGAAATTCCTAGAAAAAAATCCACTACTGTTTACTGTAAACCAAAATATTTACGAAATAGAAAATAATGAATTGTTTACCGGGTTGGATTTAGAGCAAAGGTTTCATAAGCTGAAACGAAATAATGAAAGCATCCTACTCGTTTTAGGAGAAACTTTACCTGCCAGACAAAAACAATTTGGAGAAACGCGAGGAAAGCTAATTCAGGACTACCAACAGTTTTTAGAAAAACAATTACTTACTGAACTTAAACAAAATTATAACATCCAGATCAATGAGGATGAGAAGGAAAAAATATATCGATCACTTATTCAATAAATCATTGCTGGCAGTTAGCCTTGTGCTTTTCATGTCTTCTTGTGATTTGTTCAAGATGAAAAATGAGGAAGAAGACCCGGACAATCTTATTGTGGCTACGGTAGGTAGTGCAAATCTGTACCATTCAGATATCGACCACATAAGCAGAGAGATGTCTCCGGAACTGGATTCTGCGGAACTGGTCAATCGATACATTCAAAGCTGGGTAAAGAAACAGTTGGTAATCAAGGAAGCGAGTCAAAATTTAACCATTAACGAGGCTGAGATCAACAGAAAACTGCTGGACTATAGGTATGCCCTTATCGCTTATGAGTATGAAAAAAACTACGTTGAAGAAGAATTGAATAAAGAGGTAACCCAAGCGGAAATAGAAGAATATTACCAAAACAACAATAAAAACTTCGCTTTAAAGGAGATCATTGTCCGAACAAACTTTGTGAAGCTTGAAAAAGATTTGCCACAAAGACGACAGTTGGAGCGTTTGCTCAATAGCGATGAGGAAAGTAAAAAACAAGAACTTAAAGACTTTGCCATCCGCTATGCTAACAATTACTTTATGGAAGACTCCACTTGGATCAACTTTGATGACATAATTTTAAATACACCACTAACCCAAAATAACAACCATGTGCAATTGATCAGAAATGAAAAATTGATCCATGTGGATGACGAAACTTATGCCTATTATTTTAAAATCTTGGAATACAGGTTACAAGACCAGGTCCCACCTTTGGAATTTGTGAAGGATGAGATTTCCAAGATTATTGTTAATAAAAGGAGAGCAGAAATAGCCGAAAAATTAAAAAGAGATATTTACAACAATGCACTTAAAAACAATGAGTTTACCATATATGAATAAATGGACCAAAAACCTTAGCTTATTCTTACTGCTCGGTCTTTCAATGTTTCAGATTGTATTGGCCCAAGATACCAGCGATGCGGCCGAAACAGATGAAAAAAAGCAGGAGAAAAAGCCCAGTGGACAAGTACTAGACAAAATTATCGCCAAAGTTGATAATTATATCATATTGGATTCTGATCTTCAAAAGGCCTACTTGGAGGCCTCTTCACAAGTCCAACAGGGTTTCGAAGCACCTACTAAATGTCAGGTGTTTGAATCCCTTCTAATCAATAAGATGATGATGGCTAAGGCGGAAATTGATTCGGTAATCGTTTCAGATGCGGAGGTAATTATTCAGACAGATCAGCGGTTCAATATGGTTCTACAGCAGTTTGGAGGAGATGAAGAAATGCTAATTGAGAATTATGGTAAAACCGGAGACCAATTAAAAAGCGAAATTCAGGATGCTGTTAAAGAACAATTGGTCGTAGGAAAAATGCAGGGGGTCATCACTGAAGGCCTTCAAGTATCTCCCAACGATGTAAGAAAATTTTACAATTCTATACCAAAAGACTCACTGCCATTTTTCTCTTCAGAAGTGGTCGTAGGACAGATCGTAAAAAAACCGGAAGTTAGCCAAGTCGAAAAGGACAAAGTTTATAATAAATTGGCTGAGATAAAGGCGAAAATTTTAAGCGGAGAAGCTGATTTCGCTTCCATGGCAAGACAATATTCTGAAGGTCCTTCCGGCCCACAGGGAGGAGATCTTGGTTTTTTTAAGAGAGGTGAACTCGCTCCTGAGTATGAGGCTACAGCCTTTGAATTGAAGCAAGGAGAAATATCTGACCCTGTTGAGACGGTTTTTGGTATCCATTTAATTCAACTACTTGAACGAAGAGGGAATACTTTCAATTCCCGACATATCTTGATCAGGCCTACTCCTTCTGAGGATGATCTGCTAAAAGCAGAACGAGAACTGGACAGCCTCAGACAGGAGATTGTCGATGGCAATATTGAATTTGCGAAAGCGGCCAAAGAAAATTCTGACGATAGAGAAACCTCAGATGCAGGTGGTTTTTTTACTGACCCTGCTTCAGGTTCCAACCGACTGACTTCCAGAACGCTTGAAGACCCAATTCTTTTTTTCACCTTGGATAGTATGGAAATAGGTGACATCACCCCCACCATCAGATTTGATGATGTAGATCAAAGAGGTCAATCAGAACCCGGAGTAAGGATTTTGTATTACAAAAACCGATACCCTGCCCACAGGGCCAATATTTCTGATGATTACGAAAAGCTAAAAGAAGCAGCAAGAAGAAAAAAAGAAGAAGAAATTCTTGCCAATTGGTTTGTTTTAGCCAAAGAAGAGGTCTTTATAGATATCGACCCAGCCTACGATAATTGTAATGTGTTGGCAGAAAAATAAAGATTATAACACCATTAAAAAGGGCTTTCTATGGTAATAGGAAGCCCTTTTTTTGTCTTCCCGTATAGCCTTACATTGTTGAAAAACTAAACTTACCTTTGATTTTACTTGGCCGGAGAGAGTGATGGCTTATATTCATTAATAAAATTTAAATGTAGGACAACTATAAGCAAGGATCTGAACCTCTACCCTTGCATGAGATAATTGTAAATATTGCTTCTATGTTACTTTACCAGATTCAGTCTTGGTAGCGTAAAGGGTACCTAATCGGGGCCGATTTCTATGAATTTTTCTTTGACAATTCTGATAAAGGGACTGTTTATTTAATCTTCAAAGATCCTAACGTAATGCGGATAGTGACAAGCTTTGTTTTAGAAAATCTGAAAAACCTTCAATTCTTTCAGCCTTATACATTTTTAATGCAGATACACTAAATTGATATGCTAGCAGTTCATTGTCGTGGTTGTAATGTTTGATCGCTTGATTAAAATATTGAAGCCCAATCAATTTTTGAAGATCAATACTCCTGTAAATCAATGCCTGCTCTCCTGGATTAGATGCCAAAAAAGTTCTTTGACTACTATCATTGAATCCATTCTGGTATTTATCTAGAAAAGATTTAATAGCGGCTTTATCCTGAATAAATCCCTCAATGGGATCCGTAGCTTCCAGTACAACAAAGTCATTTTCAACGGCCACCTTCAAAAATACATGGTACGTTGTTTCTTTAATTTCATAATCAAACCCAAAATAATCAAGTAAACCTGCCAAAATCAATGATCCACTCACGCAATCATAGTTCCCCGAATTAAAGGTGTCCTGGGCCATACTGAATGGTTCATATTGTTGAAGCAGTTGTTGATGTGTACGGTAAAATATGTTTTTTACCATTTTTTTTGACTTACCTAACCTATTATAGTCTTTACTCAATTGCTCATATAATTTGGTAAATTTCTCACTATCCACACGCCATGACATCAGTAGAGAAGTTGAGGCTGTAGGCTTGGTGAAATCAGTTAAAAGCACATAGGTTTTGGCCGAAACCGTTGTTGAAACGGCAGCAAAAAAAAGTAACCCCCATATAAATAGTGCTTTAGGCATTTTTATAAATTAATTCATTGTTAACTAAAGTTAACAATTTCTTAACATAAAGACAAAAAAAATATCCCTCCGGAAGGAAGGATATTTTCAATTAAAAGTTTAATCTGTTATCGCAGTACCAAAAAATAGGCTTTCTTGAACCTTTTCAGGCTGTTCAAGTAAATGAATTAAAAGGCATATGAAAAGTTAACATTCACAAGCGTACCTGGGTTTAAGCTTGAGAAAATTTGATCTTCAGCGCCATAAGACCTAAATACTTCCTCTCTAGATTGGTTGAGCAAGTTTTGAACATTAATTCCGGCCTTCACTTTCTCACTGGCTCCGAAAGTTTTGTTCAAGCTTAAATTAACGGCATGGAAAGGAACAGTATAGGTATCAGTCCTATTTCCAAATCCGATATAATTCAATGTAGAACCTTGGACATTATAAAATATACCTGCTTCAATACCGGAAACATAATTGTTATAGCTTAACCCCGTATTGATAATATAAGGCGCTTGACCGGACATATCTCTGGTATCATCAATGGTTTCTCCCTCTCTGGCTGTAAGTGCCCTGGATCTTAATTCTGCCTCTGACATTTTAATTCTAGATTCCGTAAGGGTACCATTAAAATTAAAGAAGAAAGTTTCTAATGAAGGGCTTAGAAAAGCCAATGACTTACGTAGTTCCAATTCTATACCAGCCACGGTTCCGTTTCCAACATTTCTTGGTTGAAAGGCACCGGGGTCAGAAAGGAACTGAACCATCTCAATTGGTTTGTCAAAGGTCTTATAAAATGCACTTACAGAAAACATCTGACCTCCTGAAAGGAATTGCTCCCATCTCAAATCAAAATTGTTTATCCTTGTGGCTTCTAGATTCCCATCCCATAAAACTTCAGTTCCTCCATCGGTTGTCTCTTGAAATAAGCCGCCGATAAAAGTTCTTCCGGTGATTGGATCAAGAATTTCTGCAAAAGACATTTCTTTAAAAGAAGGCCTGGCAATGGTGCTTGAGTAAGAGAAACGAAGGTTCTGGTTTTCTTTTATGCTTCTAATCAAATTAATGGTAGGGAAAAGATCGAGGTCTCCCATCACCTTTTCGTTGTCATATACTATGGTTTGTGTCTGATTACTCCCGGTATAATACTGGTCGAATTTCTCGGCTCTCAAGCCTACAATTGCCTTAAGATTCTCAAAAGGACTGAATTCACTATGAACATATAATCCAACATTGGTCAAGTTTGAATTGTAGCTATTCGGATTGTTTGGAATAAATAAAGGGCTGTACCTGATTCCATTTCTATTGTCTTCGGAGAACAAATTACTTTCTATAAGCACCTGATTTGGATCTCCGGTAAAGGTAGAGTTACCCGTGGCAAACTGAAAGTCCTGAATTAGGAAATCCCTCTGCTTATAGGCATATGAGGATCCAAATCTTAATTTGGCAGCTTCACCAAAGAGTACATGGTTTTTAGAAAGATCAAGCTTTCCAACTAGGTTTTGTTCATCCAATGACCTCCAAATTCTTTGGGGCAATCCAACCTCAGATGAAATGGTCTTGTTAGGTTCTCTGAACCTTAGTACCCTTACATCCGGATCTTCTATGGAAGATAAGGTTGGTGCGATTTTCCAATCCAATTCCCAAGCGCCATCTTTGCTATAATGAACCCCACTGAGCATCAAACTGGTTAATGCTCGTTGGCTGTATTCTATATTGTACTGATCTGCCTCAAATTCCGCTCCTAAATTGGTGTTTACAAAGTTAAAATTACCCACCTTGGAAGATCCGTTTTGAAGGTGGATAAAGTTGAGTTTATACTTTGAATAATCGGTTTTATAGGCTACTCCAAATAAGCCTCCAAGCAATACATTGCTCTCTCCATAATTACCTCCTGACTTTTCCAAAGGCTCCAATTCAGTCTCATCTGATTCTCTTGGTTTGGCATAAAGGTTAAATTCTGCACCTTTATAAAATTCAGAGGTGTTTTTATAAGTTATTGCAAAATTATAACCAAAAGTATTGTCTCCGTGCTTGAATTGATCTCCAAGGGAGAATCCCAAAGAGTAATTCATAAGGTTTTGCTTTTTCGTCCCACCAAAAGTAGGATTGAAATCACGCAAAATACTTTGGTACAGCTGACCCTGCTCACCTCCCGGGCTGCCTACTACATCTGCATATTGCGGGATTTCTGCAATTCCCTTTGTGGGGATATCCCTAAACCCATTGTCAAAACCTAAAAAATCTGTATTACTTCCTTCAGTTGTTAAAAAATCAGAATTAAAGTGCATGGAAGGATTATAACCACCACTGATAGAAAGGCGCATGGTTTTTTCTTCAGGGAAATCCTTGGTTTCAATATCTACCACCCCCCCGGTAAAATCTGCCGATAGGTTACTAGTAAAAGATTTAGAAACGATGATATTGTCTATGATGTTTGTAGGAAAAATATCCATCTGTATGGTATTCCTATCCGGATCCAATCCCGGAATATCCATTCCATTCAATACGGTCTTGGTATAACGGTCTCCCAGTCCACGGATGTAAACATATTTCCCACCTTCTATGGAAACACCTGTTACTCTTTTAATGGCCGATGCTGCATCTCCGTCTCCAATCTGTCGGAAGGCAGCTGCAGAAATACCGTCCATTAATTGAGGTGCATTTCTTTTCACTGTCATGAGGGCTGCTTCAGTGGTTCTGATGGCCTCTGCCGTAATGGTTACTGTTTCAAGGTCAGAAGTAAATTCTGACATCTTAAGGTTATCGAGAAGGGTAACCTCACCTTGGTTTACTTTGATCTCTTCCAATTGAAGAGTATTGAAAGAAATAAAAGAGGCCTGTATGGAATAAACTCCTTCCGGAAGTTCAATTTCAAAATCCCCATCGAAGTCAGTAACAGCTCCTAATTGTGCACCCACAACAGATACTGCCACACCAAATAAGGGCTCTCCGGTTCCTTCATCATAGATAGTTCCACGAATCGTCCCATTTTGGGCGAATACATTGGAGGACAAAAGCAGAAAACCTATTAGGATCCAGCTAAAGTTTAATTTTTTCATTTTTTATTTATTTTTAATAGTACAGCGATAAGATAAAAAAGTTGGAAAGGGATACGAGATTTAGCGCATCCCTTTCAAAAAATAGTGGTTGGTATTGTTATAGGTTATCTAAGTTTCCGGCTTCGGCAGACCAAGTCCAGTCACTGAATACAGATTTATCAGCTCCTACGGTATTGGCACCGGCCGTTACTGCTGTCGCATGCGCCGCAGTTCCATGTTTGAACACATCGGTAAGGGCTACACCATATTCTAAAACCACTTCAAGGTTTTCAAAAGCAAGGTCTCCATTATCAAAGTTTTCAAGAGATTTGTCTCCACTAATTGATAGGTCTCCTCTACCTTCTGTTTCGGCTGGGTCAGCAAAACCTTGGAAAAGGATGTTTTTGAAAGTACCTCTGGCACCATCTCTAAAATCGCCAAGCTCGGCAACGTCATTTCCTACAATAATACCGTTTTGAAGGGTATGAGCATCATTGAAAGAACCTTCAGGCCCATCAATTTCCAGTGAATGGTCTGTAGAACTTCCATTGATTACAATGAAATTATCTAAGGTTCCTGACCAAGCCATATCCGTATCTAAAGCATCATCACCAGCGTTCCAGACAATGGCATTTTTTACATCTACAGTTCCACCGAACCATTCGATTCCATCATCTTGGTTAGCGATAACTTCGATGTTCTCAATGATAGTCTCAGAACCAACTGACCCTAAAGTCAAACCATTGATTTCATTTCCTTCACCAATATTGGCTCCACCATGTCTAATGGATATGTACTTAAGTTTTCCTGAATAATCTTCCGGATTATCTCCACCGTGTAGTCCATTGGTATCGGAAGGTGGTATACCTTCTATTTGTACTTCTGAAACATCACCCGCAAAAGATCCTGGTGCTCTTCCTAGAATCAATAATCCTCCCCACAATCCATCAATATCAGGATCTAGGTTAGGGCTTGCTATCATACCCGGTGTAATTTCATCGGCTATTGAGGTGAAAATAATAGGTTGATCAGCAGTACCTTCAGCTTCAATGGTGGCTCCTCTTGCGATAACCAAGGCAGTAGCATTAGCACCTGATCCGGCTTCACCTTTTACAATGACACCCGGTTGGATGGTTAATTCAGCACCTTCAGTAACTGTAATTCTACTTCCAAGCACATAAACTTTTCCTGTTTCCCACACTTCATCAGAAGTAATGTTTTCATCAACTCTGATAACGGAAGCAATCTCACCTACAGTAACCACAAATGTAGAGGTATGCGTATCTCCATTCGTATCTGTAGCAACAATTTCAAATACTATATTACTATCAGCATCTTCTTCAGTGGCTTCATAATTGAAATCATAAGCCGCGGATACTTCGCCATTATAATTTATAGTTTCTATTGTAGTACCATCTTTTTTTACAACTAAGGTGGTCCTCATCGTTACAAGCTGTTAAAACAGTAACAGCTAATGTAGCGATCGTCATCCAATTAAATAATTTCTTCATGGTTAGGTATTAGATTTTAATTCTGAATTAGATTCAGGCACAAAATTGAATCAAAAAACTACGACCATATAAAAAAGTTAATTATGAAATTTTAAAATTAAATTCTGCGAATTAATCTTCTCTTAACATTGGGTGCAAAAACCCCTTTAATTGCCCCTGAACGAATTAACAAGGCTTAATACTCAGTCATTTATCCAAAATAAAAAAACAATGATTTTTGACAAAATTTTGCCTAATCCTCTCAAATTTGCCCAATAATCATAAAAATTACCGGGACCTACATCTTAAAAATGTACAATGAACCATGGTATAAAAAGTGTAGCCCTATACAGCAAAAGCGCTAGATAGGGCAAAAAATACAGGTACAGCTTTAGACCTCCCAAAGCCTACAGGACCAAATCTCTCTTATTCAACTCTTCTTTTAAAAACTTAGCGGTATGACTACTGGGATGATTGGCCATTTTTTCAGGAGTCCCGCTAAAAAGGATTTCCCCACCTTTCTCTCCTCCCTCTGGGCCAAGGTCTATTATGTGATCCACCACTTTAATTACATCCATATTGTGCTCAATAATAAGCACTGTATTTCCTTTATCTACCAGTTGTTGAAGCACTCCCAAAAGCAACCCAATGTCTTTGAAATGCAATCCTGTAGTAGGCTCATCCAAAATATAAAAGGTTTTTCCTGTATCTTTCTTGGAAAGCTCTGTGGCCAACTTCACACGTTGTGCTTCTCCTCCAGATAAAGTGGTAGCATGCTGCCCTAAGGTTATATAATCCAAACCTACATCATGCAAGGTTTGAATTTTTCTTAAGATCTTGGGGATGTGCTCAAAAAACTCCACAGCTTGTTCCACAGTCATGTCCAGCACATCAGCAATAGATTTTCCCTTAAACCTCACTTCTAAAGTCTCCCGGTTATAGCGTTTGCCTTTACAGGTTTCACAGGGAATATGCACGTCCGGAAGAAAATCCATTTCAATCAGCTTCATTCCTCCACCTTCACAATCTTCACAACGACCTCCCTTTACATTAAAAGAAAACCTTCCCGGCTTGTATCCCCTAATCTTAGCTTCAGGTAAGTCGGTAAATAAGGCCCTAATATCGGTAAATACTCCTGTATAGGTTGCCGGATTGGATCTTGGCGTCCTCCCTATAGGAGATTGATCCACCTCAATCACCTTATCCAAATTTTCCAAACCGCTTATCTCTTTATAGGGTAAAGGCTCCTTTTTGGAGTTGTAAAACTGCCTGTTGAGCAAAGGGTATAGCGTCTCATGAATCAGAGAACTTTTTCCTGAACCCGAAACTCCGGTAACACAAACCATGGTTCCCAGTGGTATTTCCAAGTTAACATTTTTCAGGTTATTTCCATTCGCCCCTTTCAATTTGAGTTTCTTACCGGAACCTTTCCTTCTTTTTTCCGGGATAGGTATGCTTAAATCTCCATTAAGGTATTGGGCCGTTAGGCTATCCGAAGCTAAAATTTCCTGTGGCGTTCCACTGGCTACAATTTGTCCACCATGACGACCTGCTCCAGGGCCAATGTCCAACACATAATCTGCGTCCATCATCATGTCCCTATCATGTTCCACCACAATGACTGAGTTGCCAAGGTCTCTTAAATCTTTTAAGGCATGGGTCAATTTCACATTGTCTCTCTGGTGCAAGCCTATGCTCGGTTCATCCAAAATATACAAAACCCCTACAAGCTGGGTGCCGATTTGTGTGGCCAGTCGAATCCTCTGGGCTTCTCCTCCGGACAAGGTTCTTAAAGGCCGATTGAGAGAAAGATAATTCAGGCCTATATCCAATAGAAACCCGATTCTTTTCCTGATTTCTTTCAATACCTCAACGCCTATTATTTTCTGGCGCTCAGTCATTCGTTCTTCTATATTCTCAAACCATTCTCCCAAAGTGGTAATATCCATTAGGGCCAGTTCTCCTATATGTTTTTCCGCAATTTTAAAATGAAGAGCTTCCTTCTTTAATCTGTAACCCTCACAGTCAGGACAGGTGCGGGTGGTGGTGAAATCGGAAATCCATTTTTGAATTTTATCGGATCCTCCTTCCTTCTGCTTTTGAAGAAAATTTAAAATCCCTTCAAAGGTAGTGTTCCACTTTGTTCCGGGGTATTTCACGGAATCCACCGCAACCTCCATTTTATCTCCATACAAAAGGGTTTGAATGACTCTTTCATCCAATTTTTCAATGGGAGTAGCCAAACTGCCTTTGTATCGCTTCAGTATGGCATCAATTTTCTTGAATATCCAAATGTCTCTATACTCACCCAAAGGTGCAATTCCTCCCCTACTGATGCTTAATGAAGGGTCAGGTATGACGCTTTCCTGGGTGATCTCTTCAATAACTCCCAAACCATTGCAGGTAGGGCAAGCCCCATATGGGCTGTTGAAGGAAAAAGAATTGGGCGCCGGCTCATCATAACTTAATCCGGTATGGGGATCCATCAGGTACTTTGAAAAATGATGGATATTGCCCTCCTCATCAAGCAACATCATCACTCCTTTGCCATGTTGCAAGGCGGTTTTTAGGGATTGTGATATCCTGTATCGATCACTTTCCTCTGCAAGCACCCGGTCCACCACAATTTCAATGTCATGGATCTTGTACCGATCTACTTGCATTTTAGGCGCCAGATCGACCATCTCAGCGTCAATCCTCACTTTTGAATAACCCATTTTGCGGACTTGCTCAAAAAGATCACGATAATGACCCTTCCTGCCCTTTACAACCGGTGCAAGTATGGAAAGCTTTTTATTCAAAAAGTTATTGAAGATTTGATCAATGATTTGATCTTCGGTTTGACGAACCATTTTTTCGCCGGAAAGGTAAGAATAGGCTTCCCCAGATCTGGCGTACAAAAGCCGCATAAAGTCATAAATCTCGGTTACCGTCCCAACCGTAGATCGTGGATTTTTTGAGGTGGTTTTTTGCTCGATGGATATCACCGGTGATAGTCCGTTAATTTTATCCACATCAGGCCTTTCCATACCGCCTAAAAAAGACCTGGCATAGGCAGAAAAACTTTCCATATAACGCCTTTGACCTTCGGCATAGATGGTGTCAAATGCCAATGAGCTTTTACCACTACCACTCAAGCCCGTAATGACCACTAATTTATTTCTGGGTAAGGTAAGATCGAGGTTCTTGAGATTATGTTCTCTGGCCCCATATATTTCAATATGTTCTTGAGAAGGTTGATTTTCTACTGACATTGTATGGATTTTCTCTTTAATTGGTTTAGCCTAAATTTAAGCAATAACTTATTTAATTGTTGCTAAATACAAATTTAGCCCGGGGCGATTTTCAATTGCCACTCAAGACTGCCTCTTGTTTTCAAAAGAGACGGCACAATTTACAACCTTTTTAAGCCAACTCTTAATTTTATACACTAATTAGGATTGACAAAAAAGAGCATAACTAAGATAAACCTAAAATTAGGCAAATGGTTCATTTTTTTGAAAAGGAACTAATTGACAGCCTTGTCTCTAAGTTCCTGTTCGGTGTCACCTGTGATGGTAGATTTCAGACCACTCAATATTAGGTTCCACCAATAATGAAAAATAAACTTGTGCTTTTCTCTACGAAAATATACTTCTCCTTTTTGTAAATCACCGGATTTTTGCGGATTATCGGTTCTAACAACGATTTTGTTGGCCAGAAAAGCCCCGATATCCCTAAAAATATTTCTATTTCGTTTATAATTTTTATCCAGAATTTCTATTTCAAGATTGTGATATTTCGCAATAACATCACCTGTCCCGTCAAACTCATCCGCCACAATATTAAAATATAAATTGTCTAGCCTTCCCCCTTTGAGAGCCACCCTGGTAGCAGGCATTATCATGTTGTTTAGACTTGTCAGGTTCATTGCCCCTATACTCCCTTTGATAAAGAATTTGCCTTCTTTATCATTGATCAGGTAATCTGCCTGCATATCTATTTGCCCTTCCCCCAT
>NZ_CAXBOC010000036.1:0-18467 GCF_963976465.1 uncultured Cyclobacterium sp.
CTCAATGCCAACCAGATTCAAAAAGATGGTTTTCAACTTCAGATTATTTATAGAGACGACCGAACAGGTTTAGATAACCCTAGCCTATTGGAAGGAGAGAATGTCAAAGATATACCACTGATAAGACTTCTAAAACTGGATAATTTAAACCCTCAGAACGACCCACAACCTGATGGTAACTTTGATTATGTCAATGGCTTGACAATCAAACCGACACAAGGCTTAATTATCTTCCCGGTTGTTGAACCTTTTGGAAATACCTTGGAAGATTATTTTACACCTGCGGAAGTCAACCTTAGGGATAAATATGTTTATGACACGCTTTACAGGACTACTCAAGCTGATGCAGAGTTGGTTACCAGCTTAAATAAGTACTTTTTGAAAGGAAGCTTTACATCAGGATCGGCTTCAGAAATAATGCTACCGGGCCTGAACATTAGTGAAGGTTCAGTGATCATTACAGCGGGAAATATTCCACTTACGGAAGGAGTAGACTATACAGTAGACTATAATATTGGCCGTGTGGTGATTATCAATGAAGGCATCCTTCAATCGGGAAAAAATATAAGTGTAAGCTTTGAAAAGGCTGATTTGGTTTCCTTCCAGACAAGAAGTTTACTGGGGACGCGATTAGATTATATGGTCAATGAAAATTTCAATATTGGAGGTACTTTCCTTTATTTAAATGAAAGACCCAATATTTCAAGGATAGCTACCGGAAATGAAACTTTACGAAACAGCCTCTGGGGTTTGGATGTAAACTACGATGATGAATCTTTGTTTCTCACCAAACTTGCTGATGCCCTCCCCTTTACCGAGACCAAAGAAAAATCAATGATTCAGTTTAGCGGAGAATTTGCTCACTTAATTCCCGGCACCTCCAATCAGGTAGATGGAGAAGGAGCTTCCTATATTGATGATTTTGAAACAGCCATCATTCCTTTTAACTTAGGCTCCAGCCCCCAAAATTGGAAACTGTCAGCCACACCGGCTACAGCCGAAAATAAATTTGACTTGAGCCAACTAACGGAAGACAGGTTAGGAAATGCCTATAAGAGGGCACGCTTATCTTGGTACACCATAGACAATGTGTTTTACCGATCGTCAGGAAGTGATGTTCCTGCCAACATTACCAATGATGACAGAAGAAACCATTATGTCAGGCGGGTACTTCCTCAGGAAATTTTCCAGGGAAGGTACAGGGATTACCTGATCACCAACGAACCTCTTTTTGACCTGGCCTATTTCCCACAGGAACGGGGAATGTATAATTTCAACCCCAACTTGAACAGTGAAGGTTTATTACCAAATCCAAGAGAAAACTTTGGAGGGGTAACCAGAGCCATCACCTCTGAGGTAGATTTTGACAGAACGAATATAGAGTACATTGAGTTTTGGTTAATGGATCCATTTATTTCGGGAGAAAATGGCCGGGTATTGGATGGTGTTTTCAACGAAAACAATACTACTGGGGGAAAAGTAATTTTTAATCTTGGCGAGATTTCAGAAGACATCGTCGTAGATGGAAGGCATGCTTTTGAGAATGGACTTCCTGCTGATGGTTCGGAAATCAGTACTTCAACCAATGAATGGGGAAAAGTAACTACCCAACAGTTTTTGACTCCTGCTTTTGACAATTCAGCTGAAGCAAGAGAAAACCAAGATGTTGGCCTAAATGGCTTAAACAGTGAAAATGAGGTTGAGTTTTATGGTGCCCGGTTTATCAATCGACTCAATGTAAATCAACAAGCATTGCAGGATATTCAAGCTGACCCGGCGGCAGATGATTTTCAATATTATTTGGATCCTGAATTTGATAACAATAACATTAAAATCCTGGAACGGTATAAAAACTACAATGGCCTGGAAGGGAACACCCCTATCACCTCAAACAGCAACCTTTCTTACAGTCCTTCAGGATCAAATTTACCTGACAACGAAGACCTTAACAATGACAATACCATTAATGAAGTTGAAAGTTATTATGAATATGAGTTGGATCTTCGCCCTTCAACCTTACAAGTAGGTGAAAACCATATTGTAGACAAGGTTTCAACAGTAGAAAATGGCGAGGAGGTCAATTGGTACCTATTCCGTATTCCTATTCGACAGCCTGATGCCACATATGGCAATATTTCCGGATTCAAATCCATTCGATTTATGAGAACCTACCTCACTGATTTCCAGCAGCCTGTAGTACTTAGAATGGCTCAGTTTAGAATGGTAGGTAGTCAATGGAGAGTTTTTCAAGAATCCTTATTTGAGAGAGGCTTTTCTGAAATTCCTGAACCGGACAACTCAAACTTAACCGTTGGGGTGGTCAATATAGAAGAAAATGGACAAGGAAGTGAAACTCAAAGCCCCTATGTATTGCCTCCGGGGATCAATCGCGATCGGGACAATACCTCCACAGTCGAGCGGCAATTGAACGAGCAATCGCTAAGGCTTTGTGTAGACAACCTTCAAAGCAGAGACTCCAGGGCTGTTTATAAGAATGTAAGCCAAGATCTCGTTCAGTATGGTCGACTAAAAATGTTTTTACATGCAGACAGTCAGGATGCGCAAGACGGTGAATTGTCAGCCTTTTTAAGAATGGGAACTGACTATACAGACAACTATTATGAAATAGAGGTGCCCCTGAACATCACTCCTGCAGGCACCAGAGACCCTGATCAGATTTGGCCATCCGCAAATGAAATTGATGTAGCCTTGGATGAGATTGTTGGTGTAAAAGCAGAGAGAGACAATAACCAGCAGCCGCAAAACTTACCTTACTCTGTTATGATACGGCAATATAAGGTGACGGTAGTAGGACGGCCGGAGCTGAACTTTATCCAAGGGATGATGATAGGTATCCGAAATCCCGCCACAGGAGGTGCAAGCAAATCACTTTGCCTTTGGGCCAATGAGTTAAGGGTGACAGATTTCAACAAATCATCAGGATGGGCAGCCAATGCAAGGCTCAATGCACAAATTGCAGATGTAGCCACCATATCTTCTTCCATTCGACACAATTCATTTGGCTTTGGAGGTCTTGAAACCCGACTTTCAGAAAGAGCAAGGGAATCTACTACCCAGTATGATATTTCGGCCAATGTCAACGTAGATAAAATTTTACCAAAGGGCTTGGGTGTAAGCATTCCCCTTTATGCAAGTGTAGAAAACTCTTCTACCAAACCGGAATTCGACCCCCTCAACCCAGATGTTCCTTTTGAAATCGCACTTCAGAAGTTCTCTACCAATGCAGAAAAACAGGAATACCGAAACTTAGTAGTCGATCAATCCAAACGGCGTAATTTCAGTTTGAATAATGTCCGGAAGTTGAAAAATCCGGAAAAAGAAACCAATCGAATCTATGCTTTAGAAAACTTTTCTTTTTCTTATGCTTTTGGCTCTGTAACTCAAAGCAATATTCAACTGGAAAGTTATATCTATGAAACTACCAGAGGAAGTATAGCCTACAACTATCAACCCGACCCGCTTATCATCACTCCTTTTAAAAATTGGGGCCTTTTTAACAGTAAGTACTTTAACCTGAATTTTGCACCAAGTCTTGTATCCGCAAGAATGGATATTGACAGGAGCTTTATGCGTACTCAAAACAGAAACGATCAATTGACTACAGCAGGTGTTGATCCTCTTTTTCAGAAAAGTTTTTACATGAATCGCTTTTATAGCCTGAATTGGGACCTCACCGAGAATCTGTCTTTTGACCTCAGCTCAAGTGTAAATGCAATCGTGGACGAACCTGAAGGCGATCTGGATACCGAGACAAAAATTGATTCATTACGAAATAACATTAAGAAACTAGGTAGAACCACCAGTTATAACCAGCAGGCAGTGGTCAATTATAAGCTTCCATTGGACAAAATACCAATGACAGATTGGATAAGCGCAGACTTCCGATATGAGGCTACCTACTCTTGGATGACTGGAGCCATAGGCCAAAAAGACACCCTTGGAAACGTCATTCAAAATTCCAGAAACCAATCTATTTCAGGGAAACTAGATTTGGTACAATTGTACAACAAAAGCAAAAGGCTCAATGCTCTCAATGCTCCCAAAAGGCCTAGTATACCCGGAAGACCCGGGGCCAATGCAGAAGCTTCAGAAGAGGAGGAAAAAGAGAAAGTATATGCAACAGAAGGTTTTGCTGCGAATTTGTTGCGGTTCATGATGATGTTAAAGGATGTAAACTTCAGTTATCAGGTTACCCAAGGCACCTATTTGCCGGGTTATATGCCGAATTCAGGATTATTGGGTATGGACAGAAGTTTTATCAACCCGGGCGTTGGGTTTCTTCTTGGTGGCCAAAGTAGCAATATCAGGTATGAGATGGCCAATAGAGGGGCTTTGGCGGCCAGTACATCCCTTACGCAAGCATTTAGTCAAAACGAAACAAAAAACCTCCAAATCACTACTTTGGTGGAACCAGTGAAAGACTTTAAAGTCACCCTGGAGTTTAAAAAACGAGAGAACGGTGGATATAGTGAAATATTTAGAAGAAATGGTCCGGGGGAAAATGATTTTGCTTCCATTAATCCAAACAGGATTGGTAGCTACGAAATAAGTTACAATATTCTTAAAACAGTATTTGATAAATCGGATAGTGATAATAACTCCCCCTTGTTTTCAAATTTTGAAGCTTACCGGAACATCATTCAATCTAGGCTTGAAACGCTGAACCCGGGCGGAACATATAATATTAATGGTCAGAATGTTTTGATTCCGGCATTTCTAGCGGCCTATTCGGGTCAGACGGCGACAGATGTTGCACTCAATCCCTTCCCAAAAATTCCATTACCAAACTGGAGAGTAGAATACAGGGGCCTTGCGAGACTTCCGGCATTGAATGAATATTTCTCCTCTATAAATTTGACTCATAATTACAATTCAACTTATTCTGTAAGTAATTTTTCAAATGCCCTTATCTATCAGGAAGGCCTTGAACTGTATAACACCTTACAGCAACTTCCAATGGCTAGCCTTACAGATGAGTTTGGAGCTTATATTCCTATAATGATACTTAACCAAGTGGTGATTTCGGAAAGATTTGCTCCACTTATAGGCGTTGATCTCCTAACCAAAGACCGAATGAATATCAGTTTTGAATACAATACGGAAAGAAACATAGGCTTAAATTTCTCCAATGCTCAAATTACAGAGCAGAACAGCCAAGACTTCCGTTTTGATTTGGGATATACCAAAGCCGGTGTAAAAGTACCTTTCAAAATTCAAGGCAGGCAAGAAGTTTTAAACAATGACCTTACCATTCGAATTTCTACAAGGATTGTTGATACAAATACCATCCAAAGGAAAATTGAAGGTGAGCATACCCTTACCAACGGTAATTTAAACGTTCAAATAAGCCCAAGTATAGGATATGTGGTCAACCAAAAGCTTAATATTCAATTCTATTTTGATCGAACCATAAACGATCCAAAAGTTTCAACCGCATTTAGGACAAGTTCTACTTCATTTGGCGGACAATTAACATTTAATTTAAGCCAATAATTTTTTGTACTATGTATAATCATTGTATTTTTGAACAGTAAAAATAACTAGCATGAAATTTCCGGAAGATTTAAAGTATACCAAAGACCATGAATGGGTCAAAATAGAGGGGGAAACCGCTACTATCGGCATAACTGATTTTGCTCAAAAAGAATTGGGAGACATTGTTTTTGTGGAGGTAGAAACAGTAGGCGAAACCTTGGATTCAGGTGAGGTGTTTGGAACAGTGGAAGCAGTGAAAACAGTTTCTGATTTGTTCATGCCATTAAGTGGTGAAATATTAGAATTAAACAGTCTTCTGGAAGATTCTCCCGAACTAGTAAATGAAGATCCTTATGAAGAAGGGTGGATGATCAAAGTGAAATGGGATCAAGGCACCGAGGATGATTTAATGTCGCCCGAAGCGTATCGAAACCTTATAGGCCAGTAACAAATTTTGAAGGAAAAAGTCATTCTTGCCCTTTTATGGTCTTCTGGCATGACATATGCTCTATTTAGTCCGAGTAATAAAGTGCCGGACATACCTAAGTTTTATGGATCAGATAAAGTGATTCATTTAGGCATGTTCATAGGCATGGCTTTTCTATGGGACCGAGTAATTCGCCAAAGAATAGACAAAAAAGGCAAGGAAAGTAATAAAATTTATACTAAATATTTAGTTTTATGGATTTTTATTGCTATATTGACAGAGTATTTACAAAGATTGGTACCGGGAAGGTCATTTGACTATTTTGATATTTTGACAAATATCATAGGCGTAATTATAGGTACAGGTATTTTTATTTATTTCAATAAGAGGGGTAGCATCCTTGTATAAATAAAAATTATTTGTTATGATTGTTAATTGGAATTATTAAACTGAATCAACAAAAATTAAAAAAAGTTATAACCATGGAAGCCAAAAAAACACCAAAAGCTGACTTAACCAAGAAGACAGGAATGTTCCTAAATCTTGGTCTAATGGTCAGTGTTGGTCTGGTCCTTTTTGCCTTTGAGTATAAGTCATATGATGATGGTGTACTTCAAGACTTTGGACCGATCGATGATGACTTTGAGGAATTATTAGATATTCCGATTACGGAACAACCACCTCCACCACCGCCTCCAGTAGAGCAGCCGGAGATTAAGGAGATTCCTGATGAAGTTGAAATTGAAGAAAAAATTGAAGTAAACTTTGATGTTGACGTTCAAGAGGAAACTGTAATCAAGGAAGTAGTAATTGAAGAAGCTCCTGTAGTAGAAAAAGCAGAAGAGATCTTTGATGTGGTAGAAAACATGCCTACTCCTCCGGGGGGAATGGAAGGTTGGAACAAGTATTTGTCTAAAAACCTGAAATACCCAACCCAAGCGAGAAGAATGGGTATCGAAGGTACTGTGTACGTAGTATTCGTTGTAAACACTGATGGTTCAATCCAAGACGTCGGAATCCTTCGTGGAGTTGGCGGTGGATGTGATGAAGAAGCCGTTAGGGTTGTAAAAAATGCTCCAGCATGGGAACCAGGAAGACAAAGAGGTCGACCGGTAAGGGTAAAAATGAGATTACCTATCCGATTTAAATTGAGCTAAACGCTAATTTAAGTGAAACATAGATGAACTAAAAAGTGCCTTGAATGAAAATTCAAGGCACTTTTTAATTTTAACTAATTCAATCATGAACAGAAATGTATTTGGCGAAGCCTTAATCCCTTGTTGTCTCTCACCAAAAACAGGATTCTACAGAACCGGCTATTGTGAGACAGATGAAATTGATACGGCCTTGCATACCGTATGTGCGGTTATGACTGCAGAGTTCTTGGCATTCAGCCTTTCAAAAGGCAATGATTTAACCACCCCCAGACCTGAGTTGGATTTCTTTGGACTTAAACCGGGAGATAAATGGTGCCTTTGCCTCACGAGGTGGATGGAGGCTTACCAAGTAAATAAAGCCCCTAAGGTGATTTTGGAAGCCACTCATGAAAAAACACTCGACCTAATTTCTCTAGACGAATTGGTGAAGTTTGCTGTTAAAAGTAAATAAGACCTAGAATGGAATTAACCTTATCACCAATTCCCCTACCCTTCTTTTAACAAAGTTATATGAGTCCAGCGCTTTTTATGATCTTGAAGTGATCAAAAGCCAATTCCGGGAGAGAAGAAAGAGTAAACCAACCCACTTCTTGGCTATCTGAGCCTGCCTTGGCTTTTTCCATTTGAGTGCTATCAATTTCAAAAACAAAAGCCGCACTTACTGTCCATCCCCTAGGATCTCTTCCTTTTTCTCCAAAAACGCCTATTAATGCCCCTTCACTAAGCCGTAGCCCTGTTTCTTCCTGCAGCTCTCTAATACATGCATCATATGGCAATTCTTCCTTTTCCACAAATCCACCGGGAAGTGCCCACTTTTCTTCAAATGGTGGATTTTTTCTTTTGATTAACAATACCTCTCCCAATTCTACACAGTGAACCACTGCGTCGGCTGTAAATGCAGGGCGAGGATAATCATATGTATAAGACATATTAATATGAATTAAACCTAAACTTTCACTTTTTAATACTGATGAATCTACTACGGCGCAAAGAAAAATAGTAACAAAAGCTATTCCTAATCTTGGTAGGTCCCAATATTATTTAAGGAATGAAAATTCATAATCAAAAACTTTCACCCTGAAAATTCAAGCCACTAAGCTTAAAAAGTTATTTAAAAAAAACAGGTTGAACTCCTCCCCTAGCCAAAAACTTAGAGGGATTTCCAACCCTATATAACCCGGATTATGCAATACGTCTATATTACATAACCCGGGTTAAATTAAAAGATTACAGCTATTTCTTTACTACTCAAACAACAACTTCCTGCCCATCTTTGTATACTTTCTTTATAAGGACCTCATTTTCTTCAATCGTAAAAACTACCCAATCCTTGTTAACTGCTTTTTCTCCAAGCATGTATTTTAAAGGCAAAATTGATGCTTTTCTCCAAGCCTCAGACAAGGGCAAAAGCTTACTTTCAAGCAGGTAATTGATATTCTCCAATAAGTCTTTTCCGGCCCCTGCCAATAAACCATTGGCTCCTTTCATAGATAGCCTCCCACTTTCTTCCAAAACTACCTTACCACCAATTGGCGACTCATACTCTCCCGGCTCCATACCGGCAAAACAAGTTGCATCACTTACAAGTAGGCATTCATCCCCTTTGGCACGAAAAGCTACCTTTAGAAATGAAGGAGGCAAATGAAATCCATCAGCAATCAAGCTTGCAGTAATCCCATCCTGAGACATGAGCTCCCAGATGATATTGGGATGCCTTTGCAAGTTCAAGGGCACGCCATTACCCAGGTGGGTTGCCAGAGAAACACCTGCTTCTTTTGCCATCTGAATTTGGTCTCCTGTAGCCAAAGAATGCCCTATGGAAACTTTTATTCCACGCGCTTTACAAGTACGGATAAACTCCTCGCTTCCTTCCAACTCAGGTGCAAGGGTGATCAATGCAATGGGCTTAATAGAAATCTCCTGCACTTGGTCTAAAAAAGCTACAGAAGGTTTTCTTGTGAACGCTTCCGGGTGGGCCCCTTTAGCTCCGGGTTCACAAGAGATAAATGGTCCTTCAAGGTGTATGCCTGCCACACAAGCCTTTACAATGGGGTATTTATCACAAGCCTTATTAATAGTACCTACCAATTCTAAAATGGCCTCAAAGCTATTGGTTACTATGGTAGGATAAAAAGTAGTTACCCCCTTAGAAAGTAAGTACTTTGTAGCCTCCAAAATAGCTTCCGGTTCAGTTAGGGTAGTATTGAAATCAACACCCTTAATCCCATTTATCTGGATGTCTACCAATCCTTCCCCAACATATTGATCCACTGCAAAATTACTCGGCAATTGCACACGGGTGTTTTCTTTGCTATGCACCAATACAGGTCGATTGCTTATTACATCCATGCCTATTAGGTTGGATATTTTATCTGCCTCTAGGATAGGAAATGGATCAGAATCCTGATCCAAATAAAGGGAACAATGTTCCGATTTTCTAAGAATAGTCCCGGGACATTGGGTGGATATTTCACCAAACAGGGTTTGGTAAACAGCAGCCCTCTTAGCAGCTCCGGGCACCACACAAATGAGGTGATCAGCATTAATTAGCGTGGGAATCGTCAATGACAAGGCTGTTTCAGGTACTTCGCTTAGCTGAGCAAAACAACCGTCATTTACTTGCTGTTGCCTACAAGGCGTTTCAAGTACAACCTCTTTCACCGTTTGCGGGTCCTGAAAATCAGCAACTGAGGGATCATTGAATGCAATATGGCCATTTTCACCAATGCCCAAGCAGACAATATCTATAGGGGCTTCATTTAGCAAGTCGGAATAACGTGCGACCTCCGCCTTTGGGTCGGCCTCACCATCTAGCAAGTGTACCTCCTTAAATGGTACTTGATCAAATAAATGCCTGCTTAAAAAATTGGAAAAAAGGGCAGGAGATTCTTTAGACAAACCAATATACTCGTCCATATGAAAAGCAATGATCCGCTCCCAGGGAATTGATTTACAAGAAGCCAAATAGTGCAACACTTCACTTTGAGATGGCGCTGCTGCAAATATTATCCTTAAGTAATCTTTCTCCTTTAAGAGCGTAATTATTTTATCTTCTACAGCTTTTCCTGCTGCAATTCCCATTTCATTACGCGACTGATATATATTTAAATTCATATTGGTATTTTATTCTTTTTCTATAGACTGAAGCAATTTGGCAATTTTAGCAACATTTCTGTTGGTTTCAAAAAGGCCTATCACAATGAAGGTGATGGTCGAGCAAATTAAAGGCAAACTAATTTCTAAGGCTAAACTCAAGCTATCAATATTTTTGGTAACAATAAAAGCTATTAAACCCGCAACAATAGAGCCGATGGCTGCTACAGGACCGCTTTTTTTGAACATAGGAAGTAGGCCAAAAAGCATAGGGATGGCTATGGGGCCTACCAATGCACCAAACCAAGAAATGATTAAACCTAAAACCCCACCAAAATATTCATATTGAAAGGCGATGATTATCGTAAGCAAGGTGAATACAAAGGTCGTCAACCTAGCCACGTACAGAGATGTCTTTCCCTTTTTTATTTTAGTGCTAATATTGGGCAAAATATCCCTGGTGATCACTGCCGAGATGGTATTGATATCTGAGGAAGTCATGGACATGGTATTGGCAAATAAGGAAGCGATTACCAGTCCCACCAAACCTGAGGGGAGCAATAACAAGGTTAGCTCTCCATAAGACTTACTTGGATCAGCCAAATCCGGTAATAAGATTGGTGCCGCCCACATCGGAAAAAACAAGATCAATGGCCAAATAAGGTACAGTATCCCTGATAGACGAGCAGCTTTGGTGGCTGCTTTTTCGTTTGGAGAGGATATATAGCGTGTTGCTAAGTTCCATTGTCCACCATTATAGGCTAGAAAATTAATCAGCAGGAAGGCCAATGCAAAACCTACTCCATATGGCTCATTGAACAATTGGCCATTCTCAGGAGGAAGTTGATCCCATATTGTAAAAATCCCTTCAATCCCTCCAAGATGTTGTAACACCACCACAAACATGACCAGACCGGCAAGCAATTGAACTATGAATTGCGCAAAGTCCGTAATCACGACCGCCCATAAGCCACCAAAGGTAATGTACAATAGCGATATACCTCCTGAGATCAGCACACCAATAGGAAGGCTTACCCCAGTAAAAACGTTGAGCAATAAGGCAATGGCCGCCCATTTTGCCCCTACATCAAAAAGTTTTAATAAAACACCACTCCATGCCATTACCTGTTGCGTCCACAAATTGTAACGCTTTTCCAAAAATTCCAAAGGAGATTGAATCTGATATTTTTTTCTAAGCCTAACCCAATAAACAGGAAATATATGGGCACTAATCAATACGGCAATACCGATGGTTAAGGCCCACCAGCTGTATATAGAAAAACCATGAGTATATGCTAAGGCCGCATAGGCTACAAAAACAGCGCCGGAATATCCGGAAACATGATGTGAAATTCCTGAAAGCCACCAAGGTAAATTACCTCCGGCTACAAAGTAATCTTCAGCATCATCGTTTCTGAAATAAGCATAAACCCCAATGACGATCATAAGCAAGAAAAACAAACCTATGACAATCAGGTCTAATTCATTCAATTTCATTATTGTATATTCTGTTTTAATTGGAGATTGAAAATCCCTTCGATAAATATTTGATTAATTCAGCAGGCAAATTTGAACATGCCAACAGCCCTACTAGGACAATTTTTAAGGTTTTATATAAAACATATGCCCCGATAAAACCTAAATACATTTCAGGTCCTCCTATAAGAAGGCTGCAGTTTACAAGTTCAAGCTTCTCATTTTATTTCTGCAAAACCGGCTTGAAAAAGAGGTTTTAGCAGGCCGAAAAAGAAATAAACTTTACCTTATCAGTTAATAAAGGAAAAACATTAAACTTTAGACCAATATTGAAATTTTTCTTCTTCCATGGCCTTGTTACCCAGGTGAACAGCCGTGGCCGTTTCTTTTCCTTGGTTAACATCGCAAAATGGTTGGCGGCCTTCCCTAATACAATCCACAAAATCCATCAAAGCATAAGAGGTGGGGTCTAGATCTTTTCCATCTTTACTTTCAAACGCAATAGACTGTGCATCATCTCCGGAGCCATTTTTAATAGTTGCACCTGATACACCATCTACCGTCCCTAATTCCAGTTTTTTGGGTTCAGCATAGATAAAGGCTTTATTCCTTAAGATCTCTACAGTTCCTTCAGTACCCAAGATATTTAAAGAATAACCTTTATAGGCGTTGGTTAAAATGGAACTGATATTTGAAATGATTCCTTTCGAATAATAATAGGTGGCACGAACATGATCAAAGATTTCTCTACCGTCTTTCCAGTAGTCCAATGACCCAATTCCGGTAACTTTCTCAGGAGACCCACCTACAAACCAATTGACAATATCTATTTGGTGTGCACAAAGCTCTGTCATCAATCCACCTGAATACTCCTTATACATTCTCCAGTTGATATGCCTTTCCATGGCAGGATCATTGACCGGTCTCCTCCAATCCTGATTGCTATGGTACTGACATTCGTATTGGGTAACTTGCCCACACCAGCCTTTATCGATTATTTCTTTTACTTTATGATAGAGCGCATAATACCTGTACTGGTGTCCCACCTGCAATATGGTAGAAGTGCCATTCACTCTATTCGCTAATTTTTCAGCTTCTTCTATGGAGTAGGTGATGGTTTTTTCTACATAAATATGCTTCCCTGCATCAATAGCATCCATTGCCATTGGAAAATGCAAAAACAATGGCGTAGCAATAATCACTGCCTCTATTTCGGATTGGTCAAGCAGTGCCCTATAATCAGCATATCCTTTTGCCCCCTTGTCTGCATGAGCTAGGCCTTTGTCAAGGTTGGCTTTGATTGTATCACAACATGCCACCAAAGAAATCATGGGCAATTTTGCCATTAAAGAAGCCAACCCCACTCCCCTACTTCCGCATCCAATCAAACCTACTTTTAGAGGGTTTTTCTCGGTTTTACCATATGAAAAAGGAGACATTGCAGAAAGGCTAAGGCTTGAAGCAGCCATGGCACTGGTTAATATAAATTTTCTTCGAGAGTTCATTCTATAGCAGTAAAATCGTTAACGTTACCGAATTAAAAATTAAAGAAACGAATTTTTTTTAAAAAATCTAAATATCATCAAGATTTTCGTTAAATATCAACCTTGAAAAAGGCTTTTTTTAAGTTCTATTCTTAAAATAGGTTCATTAAAAGGGGAATTTAAAATAGACCTGTGCTATGCACTGGTTCCTAAGGAAGCAAAACTTACCATTATTTTTTCAATTCAACCAAATTATTAAGCCAACATCCTTTACAACAAAAGAAAATTAAAAAAGAGAGGAATAGCTGTTCAAAGTCAAAATTGAACCAATTAATTTTAAGGACATAAATGTTTGAAAGAAAAGTCCCACCTCAACACCTAAGTCAAAAGGTATACATGTCCGCAAAGAGGATTAATACAATGCGACTTATCTTACCAAACAATTTATTTTCAATCCATTATATCTACACCAGTCCGAATTAACGGAAACCTTAATTGTCCCTACCCACGATAAGTGTAAATTAAGAAGAGAAGGTATTAAAAAAGAAAGTTGCACTTAATATTTGATTAAATGGCTAAAAGCAATCATTATTATGGATGGCAGAGCGAAGCAATTTGGAAATTATAGCCGTAAAACCAATTATTCTTTTAATTTTGGATGTCAATTCAATCAATTGTGAATAAGACCAATAGAAACTTCGCTTCTTTCGGTAGAATAAAAACACCAAAAGGAAGACATATAAGGATGGAATGCATATGAAAAAACAAAGTAGCCAAACGGGAGTAAAGGAAATAGCCAAACGAGGAAATGTATCCATTGCCACAGTAGACCGTGTGATTCACAATCGACCGGGAGTTTCTGCAAAGACCAAGGCGAAAATAGAAGCAATTATAAAGGAGTTAAATTACCAACCCAATGTATTGGCCAGCAGATTATCTTCCGGAAAAGTTTTTCATTTTGCAGTTCTTATTCCAAAATCATCGGTTTACTCAGATTTTTGGGAAGCCCCTTTAAAAGGAATAATGAAAGCCGAATCAGAAATTAAACAATATGGTGTAACCATAGAGAATTTTCTTTTTGATTTGACAAATAAAGATTCGTTTATACAGGCTACTGAAGAAATAAAAGAAAAAAATATTGACGGGGTTTTGATGTCTCCTTCTTTTGTCAAAGAAGCAGACGAATTCTTTCTTTATTGCAAAGCCAATAATATTCCGGTCGTATGTATTGATAGTAATATTGAAGCACAGGGAAGTCTTTCTTATATAGGTCCTCCATTATTTGAAAGTGGTTATTTGGGAGGTAGTCTTTGTAAATTAGGCCTATCGGAAAACCCAAAAATACTAATCGTCAATATAGCCAAGCAAAAGAAAAGCTTCAATTTAGAGCAAATTGAAGCCGGTTTTAAAAAGTTTTTTGCCAGCCCTCCAAATGAGGCAACTTGTGTTAATTTAAATATTCAGGACATCGATCAGGAATCGGTAGAATTACACCTACAAAAGGCTTTTATACAAAACCCTGACATTGAAGCTATATTTGTCACCAATTCCAGAGTCTTTGCTGTTGCAGAATACCTCAAAAAGAAAGCCTTGACCGATCTCATGTTGGTGGGTTATGATTTCCTTAAAGAAAACCAAAAGCACTTACAACAGGGCACCATCAACTTCTTAATTTGCCATAAACCGGAAGAGCAAGGATACAAAGGCATTATGAGCTTGTACCACTCATTGGCTTTAAATCTTCCTGTAGAGAAAATTTATTATATGCCGATTGACATTGTAACCAAGGAAAACCAAAATTTTTACAGATAAAATGTAAAGGAAGCCTGAATCGGCTTCCTTTAGTGTTTTAAGACAATATAGGTATTGCTTTAGTAGTAAAAGTGATTTAAACCATTCTTGCCCTTACCTCATACTATTTGGCATAGGCACCTGAAGAATAGGTCAGCTCATAGCTGTGGGTATAAATTTCAAAGACAATTCCAAAAGGGTCCTCCACATAACACATTTTATAAGGTTTGTCATTAGGATAATATTCTCTAATCGGCATTCTTTGTTTGCCGCCATATGACAGAATCTTTTCAATCAGCTCCTCAATATTTGGATCTTGAACGCAAAAATGAAAAAGACCTGTATTAAAAGGATTGAATTCCGGAGCTTCTTTGACTCCATGAGGAAAGGAAAACAGTTCTACACCAATACCATCAGAAGTTGACAAATGAGCAATCTCAAATTCTTCCCAACCCTCTCCAAATACGTCAATGCACATCTGCCCAATGGCCGTTTCCCTTTCTTTTTTCACTGTTGAAGGTTCCATAACCACATACCAACCCATTACTTCTGAATAGAATTTTACAGCTTCTTTAATGTTCGGAACAGTAATTCCTATGTGTGAAAATGATTTTGGATAATTTTTATTTGTTGTCATAGTATATAATTTATTCTGCAAAATTGATCTATATTTACCTTAATAACAATAACTTACAAAAAGGTTCCATACTTACCAAAAGGTGCGATATATTGATTTTCAATGAGTTAAATTAACAAATGAAAGAAAATAATTACTGCCCACTCAATTATACCATGGACCTTATAGGGACAAAATGGAAACCCCTGGTTTTATTTCACCTTTTAGAGGGACCTTTGCGATCGGGGGTATTACAAAAAAATGTACCGGGTATTTCCAATAAAATGTTCACCCAAACAGTGAGGGCCATGGAAAAAGATGGACTCATCGCTCGAAAAGTTTTCCCAGAAGTCCCCCCAAAGGTGGAGTACTATTTAACTGAAAGAGGAAAATCTCTTAAGGAAATATTAAGAAGCCTTGATAAATGGGGCTTTGAAGATGCAAATAAAACAAAATAAAAAGCAAGAAAGAATCTCCGCAAAAGGGAATCCGCCACTTTCAACTTAGCTTAGATCTTGCGTTCAATTAAAATTGATCATGGCATAATTGTTCATTTGATACACCGTCAAAATGGTCATTGCTGATAGTCCTACTTTCACTTGGGGCAATAAATCCTCCTTCTTGTACCCTCTTGAGGACATGGATTGACCGCATATATAAATACCTACTCCCAATTCAGATAGTGTCTCAATCAATTCTTTGTTGGGATTGTCTACTTTATATTTTTCTTTATAAGCGGCAGAAGACAGGGCATCTTTTGTGGATCCTCCATGTAATACAAAGGCCAAATGAATATTCTCCACCGGCACTCCCGATCGGACGTGCATATTGTAATAGCGATGCAAGCTTGAGATGATAGTATTTTGTTGGCCAAGGTCGGTCTGCTTACCTGCTACATCAAATATCGCTTTAAACTGTTGTGTGGTGTCCAAAGGAAAATCCGCATTGTCTATGCTGTATACCGGACCGAAATCATCAAAAACCGGTCCTGTGGATGATTTGACTTCTTGCCCAAAGACATTTGAAACTTGCAGCATAAACATAATCACCATGCAAAGTGAGGATGATTGAAATAATTTCTTCATAACCATATATATAAGACCTTGCGAAGGTTGAAAAGCATACATTCATTTCCAACCTGCCAAATTTTTCTTTTACCGGATGTTTCTCTTTTAACCAAGCAATTGATCTCCACCTAACACCCCTACTCAGACTAATCACTCTGTAATTGGGACCAAAATTAAGGCTTTTAAATCCATTAAGGCTCCTTGATCAAACACTTCTGCTGCCGAAACGATTATGTTATTGTAATCTTCCTCCATAGACAATTCCCCCACCTTTGTTTTTATAAAAGTTTCCCAGGATCCGGAAGGCTTAACCTGACCTTGGAGGGTCTGATCCCCTGAAGAAATGATAAAAGGCTTGCCTGCTTCTTCGTCAGAAACAGACCATTCCATCCATACTTCGTAAGTACCTTTCTTAGGTAAATCAATATCCCATACCACCTTATCCTTAGCGGTAAACCATCCAAAAGCATTCCACTCAGGCATGTATTGGATATCAGGCCCCATTCCTTTTGCCTTTTCGGCGGGCAGATAGACTGTTTCATTCTCCATCGGTCTGGTAATTCCCGGAATGTTTAAACTCCCCTCCATCTCTGCTCTTTTTTCCTTTACATATTTTGCAACTGTCCCTACCGGTGCTATCCAAACCCCATTGGCCGGGTCATTGGCATATTCGCAAAGCTTTCTCAACATACTCAGGTAGGTAGTTTGACTACCTTCGGTACCATTTTCATGTCCTGCCAATACTAACCATTGACGATTTTCAGCAGCAGCTTCAATAATTGGTAAAATTTCTTCAAAGGACTTATTATCCATTTCCATTCCTGTAAGCTGGGCCATATCTGCATAATATGGATCAACTGGCGCTTCATCCTTCCAACCCCTTCCCGAGAGAAACATTTCCGAAATCAATGGGACATAACTTTGTGTTTCCAACCCTTTTCCCACAAATGACAAGCCACATGGATAAGCAAAAACTTCCGGCCGCACGCCTAACAATCGCTCTACTTCATCATTGGTATCCATCAATTCTTTTCGCATGCGTTGTATAGTATAATCTTCCAAAGCTTTATTCCTAGACCAGACAAAATTACCGCTGCAAGGGTGATAAAGAGAATGGTTACCAATCTCGTGACCAGTTTCTACCACCATCTTCCAACCTTCTATATTCGGCTCCATACTTGCAGGCACCACATAGAAAGTCGCTTTCACCCCGTATTCATTCAATAAGGTTGCTCCCGGATCCGGATTACTGGCCCTTGCATCATCAAAACTCAAACTTATGGCCATTTTTTTCCCTTCCGGCCAAGGGAAGTCAGGGTTCTGTGCTTTTACATTAAACACAATGAATAATGCTAAAAGTGTGCTTACGGATATTGATTTCATCTCAGGATTGATTTATTGTTTACTTTTTAATTCACTTTCTAAATAAGACAAAACAGCTTCACCAAACTTGGTACCTGCACTAGGAACATATGGAGAAACTGTAGGCTCATAGCCCTTGTATTGCCACTCTTCCTCTGTTAGCATATACCCCAGCCAGCCATTGGTATAGCCATAGTAAAAAGTATATGGAAATGGAGAACGCTCTCTAACTTCGTTTGATATTTCACAGAACAGTTCCAAGGGGCTTGCCCAAATGCCAATTTTGTCATTGATATTAAGAAAACGGACAGGGACTTTGATGGTTTTACCTGTACCTCCCTCATCTACAATGTATTCATTTAAGGGTTCCGGCCACTTTAAAGCTTCTTTCATAGGCGTATAAAACACCATCTCTGAAGTAGAAAAAGAAACTTGATCCTCATAATTCAAAATATCATTATTGGCTGACAGGATTTTATCTCCAAGCAACCTTCTAAA
>NZ_CAXBOC010000037.1:0-18248 GCF_963976465.1 uncultured Cyclobacterium sp.
CGGAAAGGTTTAACCCACCCTTTTTTAGCAAGGTCATGATTTCCATTTTAAACAAATCAGGATGTTCAAACTCGAGCAACTCTAATAACATATTCATCCCAGAAGAATGTGACCTTAAATTATGAGACACTATATGTGCGAAATTTTTTAATCGCTCATTCTGTTTTTGAGTTGTTTTTAACAACTTAGACACTTGATTCTTTGCTTGCTTGACAGCCGTAATATCAATAAGTTGAGAAATAAAATATAAAATCGTGTTTTTGGAATCCTTTACAACAGATACTGCCAAAATTGCAGACACCTCATGTCCATTTTTATGGATATACCTTTTTTCAATTTGGTAAGTTTGGCGTCTACCTGCTATGATCTCCTTCAAATACCCAAGATCTATGGCCAGATCATCAGGATGGGTAAGATCTTGAAAAGTTAATTCATTAAACTCATCTTTTTCATAGCCCAACATTTCACAAATTTTATCATTGACATTGAGCCATTTACCCTCCTGAGAAACTATGGCCATACCAATACCCGCATTTTCAAAGTTTCTTTGAAATGCATCAATTGAGATATTTAATTTTTCCGCTACCAGCTTATGTTCGGTTAAGTCCTCAGTATACATAATGATTCCTCCAATGGTACCTGCTTTCTCATACCAGGGTTTCACTTCCCACCTGAGCCATTGAACTGAACCATCCTTTCTAACAAACCGATCCTCGTTACTAGACCTAACAGCCCCTTCCAAACATTCTTTATGAATTTCTTTCCAAAATTCACCTATCTCAGGAAATACCTCATAATGATATTTACCTATAATTGATCGATTTTCTATATCATAATCTAGCAGCCACTTGGAAGATGCTGCAAGGTATCTCAATTCCCTATCAAACATGGCGATAGCCAAGGGAGCCTCAGAGATAAAAATAGCCTGCTTTTGAACTTTAGCTTTGGATTGATTGATATCTTCATGAGTTCCAAACATTAATTTAGGTGCTCCATTTTCTGTCCAAGCAACAACTTTCCCCCTGGCATGAATCCACTTTTTGGATCCATCTTTATGTTTCATCCTGAACTCACAATCATAAAAATCTGCATCTCCTTCAAAGCAACTTTTCAATTTGGAATTGGCCACCTTTAAATCCTCAGGATCCATGAGGTCTACCCAAGTTTGAAAATTTATTGGCTTCAATTCGCTTAACTTGTAACCGAGGATTTCAGCCCATCTCTCACTAAAAACTGTAGCACCTGATTGAATATCCCATTCCCATGTCCCAAGATTTGTACCTTGAATCGCATATTTCAATTTATTATGCTCTTCCTCCCATTTCAATTGGGCAATTTTTCTACTATGGATATCTTGAAAAGTACCATATACTCTGACAAGCTTTCCATCCACAAACTCTGCCTGCCCTACAGACCTCACCCATTTATTTTTTTGAGTATAGGTGGTAATTATTAAATCAAGCTCAAAAGATTCTCCTGTCTCAATCGTTTTATTAAAAGCTTTTTTGATAGATTCTCTACTCCACCCTTCCTTATAAAATTGTAGCGCTTCATCCATTGTTGGCTCATAGTCTTGGGGGACTTCATGAATCAGCCGGGTAACTTCGCTCCACTCCGGCTTGTTCTTTTCAAAATTTATGCTCCAATAACCAATTCCTGCAGCAAGGTTACATTGATATTGAAAATTCTCTTTATCTATCCTTTCTGTCAAGTCTTCGATAAAGAACACCAAACGCGTAGAACCTTCATCTACAGCTGTTTTTGCTACAAAACCAGTTAGTTTTAAAGTTAGCCGCCTACCTTGTGCTGACTGAATTCCGCTTTCCAGAAATTTTAAAAGAATTACTTTTTCGCTCTCACCTACCAATTGAAATAGACCGGGAAAGGGCTTACCATTACTTGAAAACCCTAGGGTTTTAGTGAAAGATTCATCACACTCGCAATACCACTGCCCTATCTTTTCAAAAACGAGCATCCCATCATGAAAATGGTCTTGTAAAAATTTAAACAACTCGCTATTTTTAATACTATCTAAAAAAGATGAAGTAATCATTTCCTTTTATTAAATTAAAAAACATTCTTAAGGGCTATATAAACAATACCCTTCCGAACTTTCTGGTGATCAAGAAACAACGTAACTAAATTGTCAATCTCTGACAATCAACTAATCAAACTACAATTAATTTAGTTTAAAACACAATAAAACTAAATATTTACACACAAAACTCAAAATAAAAATACAAAATGCATAAAATTATTAATAAAATCAATGATGACACCTGAAGATTTCTCCCACAAGAAAAGTCATTATAAGCATCAACTTATAATAATACATAATTGTTAAAAAAAAAGTGAACCTACTGTAAGTAAGTTCACTTTTTTTTCAATTTTTAAAACCTGAAATCAAAGTTCTTCTTCTCGCTCTAACATCAAAATAGCGCTTTGAGGAACGATATAATACTTTTCTCCTTCATAAATTACCTCATATGCTCCATTCAGTAAAAAAACAGCTAAATCCCCTTCTTTGGCCTGTAAGGGGATATATTTAACATCCTCACTAGGGTCTTTCCATGGCTCATCGTTTTCGACCGGTAGCGGAATCGGATACCCAGGACCGGCTTTAATAATATAACCTTGCTGAACTTTCTCTTTTTCCTGAACACCGGGAGGCAGGTAAAGTCCGCTGGAAGTTTTTTGATTGGGCTTCTTCAATTTAATAAGTAGCCGATCACCAACTATAATCAGATTTTTAAGTTTATTCTCAGATGTTAACTGCATACCCTAATAAATTAAAATGGAAAAAACCTCTTACTAATTGCTATTTTATGCAAATAAAGGGTGACAAAATGACTCTTTATCATAAAATCACAAACCCGACCTTTTGGTTAGGCTATAATGTTAGCTGCCAGTGAAAACCCTATGGCTTGATCAACTAGTTTAAACTTATGCAATTTTAAAAGTATTGAATCATTCTCCTTTTAAAAATAATGGCATCCCTGAATTTCAGGGACACCATTATTAATAGTTTATAAAAGAAATGGTGATTTACTATTTCTTATCTTCTTCGTTTACTTCTTCATAATCTACATCTGAAACGCCATCTCCGGCATCATCTGCTGTAGCAGCATCAGGTCCCGGCTGACCGGCAGCACCTTCAGCTCCTTGCGTTTGACTGTACATCTCCTGAGAAGCGGCACTCCAAGCAGTATTCAAGGCTTCCATTCCGGAATCAATGGCTGCTAAATCCTGACTTTGGTGAGCAGCTTTCAATTGTTCTAATGCACCGTTTACAGCTGTTTTGTTTCCTTCAGACAATTTATCTCCAAATTCTTTGAGTTGCTTTTCTGTCTGGAAAATTAAGCTGTCCGCCTGATTGATTTTATCGATTTTTTCTTTCTCTTCCTTATCTGTAGCCGCATTAGCTTCAGCTTCTTTCTTCATTCTTTCGATTTCTTCTTCAGTCAAGCCGGAAGAAGCTTCAATTTTAATTTTTTGCTCTTTACCAGTGCCTTTATCTTTGGCAGATACATTCAGAATACCATTGGCATCAATATCAAAAGTAACCTCAATTTGAGGAACACCTCTTGGAGATGGTGGGATATCTGACAACTGGAACCTACCAATGGTCCTGTTATCTTTAGCCATGGATCTTTCACCCTGAAGCACATGAATATCTACCGCCGGCTGATTGTCTGCTGCAGTAGAGAAAACCTCAGATTTCTTCGTAGGGATGGTTGAGTTAGACTCAATTAACTTGGTGAACACGCCTCCCATTGTTTCAATACCCAAAGATAGAGGTGTTACGTCAAGTAATAACACATCTTTTACTTCACCTGTAAGTACCCCACCTTGGATGGCAGCACCTATGGCCACAACCTCATCAGGGTTTACACCTTTAGAAGGTTTTTTACCAAAGAACTTTTCTACTTCCTCTTGGATCTTAGGGATTCGAGTGGATCCACCCACAAGGATGACTTCGTCTATATCAGATGGAGATATTGAAGCATCTGCCATTGCTTTACGAACAGGCTCCATAGATCTTTTTACAAGACTATCTGAAAGTTGCTCGAACTTCGCTCTGGAAAGACTTCTAACCAAGTGCTTAGGCCCTGTCTGAGTAGCAGTAATATATGGCAAATTAATTTCAGTAGCTGAAGAACTAGAAAGTTCTATTTTAGCCTTTTCAGCCGCTTCTTTTAATCGCTGAAGCGCCATTGGATCATTTTTAAGATCAATGTCTTCTTCCGCTTTAAACTCTTCTGCAAGCCAGTCAATGATTACTTGATCAAAGTCATCTCCTCCAAGGTGAACATCACCATTAGTAGATTTAACTTCAAACACACCATCTCCTAGCTCTAATACAGAAATATCAAAAGTACCTCCACCAAGATCGAATACAGCAATTTTCATGTCTGCATTTTTCTTGTCAAGACCATAAGCTAGTGCCGCTGCAGTAGGCTCATTAATGATACGTTTTACATCAAGCCCGGCAATTTGACCTGCCTCTTTGGTGGCTTGCCTTTCAGAATCATTAAAATAAGCAGGTACGGTAATAACCGCTTCTGACACTTCCTGACCCAAGAAATCTTCAGCTGTTGATTTCATTTTTTGTAAAATCATAGCTGATAACTCCTGAGCAGTATATGACCTGTCGCCAATTTTAACTGCTACAGTGTCATTAGGTCCTTTTTCTACTTTATAAGAAGCATGCTTTTTGTCATCTGAAATTTCAGAAAATTTCTTTCCCATAAACCTCTTAACAGAAGAAATTGTATTTGCAGGATTGGTAATCGCTTGACGTTTAGCCGGATCACCAACCTTTCTCTCTCCATTTCCATTATCCAAAAATGCCACTATTGAAGGTGTGGTCCTTCTTCCTTCACTGTTCTGAATGACAACAGGCTCATTCCCTTCCATTACAGCGACACATGAGTTGGTGGTCCCCAAATCAATACCGATAATTTTTCCCATAATTATATATATTTTGTCGTTTTCGTTTTAAATACAAAACTATTCTAACAACCAATGTGCCAAGTGAAATATTCAAAAAATTAATGCCACATTGTCATAAATCGTGACAGGTTAACTATAAAAATGTCAATATTTCTCATCGTTTTACCGCAAAAGAAGCCGATATTTACATGATAGGTCAATCGATTATTTAGAATGAAAGTTTCTCAAATCAATATCTTCCCCATCAAATCCTTAGGAGGAATAAACTTAACTGATGGCAAGGTGAAAACATCAGGTTTTCAATATGACAGAAATTGGATGCTGGTGGATGAAAATGGAAAATTCCTTACCCAACGAACCAAACCGGAAATGGCCTTGTTCCAGACAGAAATTCGAGAAAATATCCTGTATATTTACCATCAGTCTAATCCGCAAAACGGAATAGAAATACCTATAAACCAAAATTCCGGCAAAAAAATTAAAAGCCAAATATGGGATGACCCTGTGGAGGCATTACATGTATCATCTACAGTCGACACCTGGTTTTCAAGGCAACTAAAAATGAGTTGCCAGCTTTTAAAAATGGATTTGGATAACAAAAGGTATATTGAAAGTGAGTACAAGGTAAACAATGAATACGTAAGCTTTGCAGACAGTATGCCGTTCCTAATTATCGGCCAGGCCTCTTTGGAGGATTTGAATGAACGCCTTGATAGCCCTGTACCGATGAGTAGGTTCCGACCCAATATTGTATTTACGGGAACAAATCCTTTCGAGGAAGACTCCTGGGATAAAATTCAAATTGGTAAAGTTGTATTTCAGGTCACCAAGCCCTGCGCCAGATGTGTGATGACAACGATCGATCAGTACACCGCTACCAAAGGTAAAGAACCCTTAAAGACCTTGGCTAAATATAGGAATGTCAATGGGAAAATTCTATTTGGACAAAACCTTATTGCATTAAACGAGGGGGAAATTGCTGTAGGAGATGAGGTTAAAGTACTATAATTCGGTTCAATAAAGATTATTTCTTGACCTTTGCTATTTTAGCTTTTCGTTGTTTTTATGCCTGTCCTTGTCCCGTAGATTCTTTTTCTCAAAATTTTTCTCAAAAGCTTGGGTAAGATCTACACCGGTTTGGTTGGCTAAACAAAGCAAGACCCATAATACATCCGCCATTTCATCTCCCAAATCCACCTCCTTATCACTTTCCTTAAATGATTGATCACCATATTTACGGGAAATAACCCGTGCCACCTCACCAACCTCCTCGGTTAGAATGGCCATATTTGTTAACTCACTGAAATACCGAACTCCAGTAGTCTTTATCCAATCATCTACTTTCTTTTGTGCCTCTTCTATGGTCATGATGTTTATTGTATTGCTTTTCCTGATACTAACTCAATGGTTTTTTCTATATTTTTAGGGATATCCTCCTCATAATGACTAATAAACAACATGGTCAGGTCTGTTTCATCACAAAAATATTCTATGATAGCCTTGAACCTATTTCTTTGTTCTTCATCCATTCCCTGAGAAGCTTCATCTAATACGAGTAAGGTGGGCGACTTGATCATCGCCCTGGCCAAAAGACAGAAACGTTGTTCTTCCAGGCTTATTTGCGTCAACCTCAGTTCACCTAAATGGGATAGCTGCAAGGCATCCATCCACCGATCTACCAATGCCTCCTGTTCCTCATTAAGTTTTCTAAACAAACCCATGGTATCAAATAAACCGGATGCCACCACTTTTTTACAGGTTTGGTTTACAGGAAAGTACCTGGCCAACTCCGCCGACACAAAACCTATGGGACGCTTGATGTCCCAAATGCTTTCACCGGTCCCTCTTTTTTTATCAAAAAGCACAATATCATTGGCATAGGCCTGAGGGTTTTCTCCTAACACCAAACTGATAAGGGTTGATTTTCCTGCGCCATTATGTCCTTTGATAAGCCATTTCTCTCCGGGCAAAACTTTCCAAGACACATTGTCAAGCAATATTTTATCTCCATACTTGATGGTGACATTATTCATAGCTATGATCACACGGGCTGCATTGGCAGAGACATTCTTCTCCAATAAACCTTCAAAAACTTCAGGTTTAAGGTTAAATAAAGCATTGGTCTCATTTTCTAAGGGAATGAGACTATCCCTGTCATCTACAACTGATAATCTTCCTCCGCCTATCCAAGCTATTTTATCAACGGATAAAGGGACTTCATTGGCAGATGAAGTCATGATGAGCTGAATCCCGGATTCTTGAATGGCCTTGAGTATACCCTCAAAACTATCCCTGGTTTGCACATCCAATCCTACCAAGGGCATGTCAATTAACAAAAGTTTTGGGTTTTTCATTAATGCTTCTGCCATGGCCAACTTTCTGGTTTCACCATTGGACAGTTTGATTAATGATTTGTTCCTCAATTTTTCTAGCCCAAATAGTTGGACAACCTTAGCAATATCCCAAACTCCTTCTTTCTTACTTTCAATGCCACCAAAAAACGCATCTACAGTGGCCGTATCTTCTGATTCTGCACTATTGAACCGTTGCTGGTAATAAAAATTTTGCTGGCTGGATTTATTGCGAAAGGTGTATTTCTGAGAAACCAGGGCTATCAAATCTCTATAACTATTGATCAAGCCAAGCTTGCGCTGTTTCTCTTGGTATTCCCTTGCAAAAGGCCAGGATATACTGCCATCGACCAAACTTGTTCTTCCTAAAATGGTCTCCAAAAACAAGGTGCGCTCTTTTCCGGACTGCCCTATTATGGCCCATGACTCGCCATTTTGAACCGTAAAGTTAAGCCCTTTAAACACCGTTTTACCAAACGACTGAACTGTAGCATTATTTATTGTAAAGAAAACCTCTTCCTTTTTCATAGAATAGCCATTATACCTGATATGGGCACATTGGTCAGAATGGATTTACTTGTAGGTAAACTCTTTCTGAAAATCAGGCGTTGTGAATCAAACTTTATTTTTTGAATCTAAAATAATGGTAACCGGGCCATCATTTACTAATGAAACCTGCATATCTGCACCAAACTCACCCGTAGGTACAGGCTTTCGCAACAGACTGGAAATTTCCTTTACAAATTTTTCATAAAGAGGAATGGCTATTTCGGGCCTGGCAGCCTTTATATAAGACGGTCGGTTTCCTTTTTTTGTACTTGCATGAAGTGTAAATTGACTTACCACCAATACCTCTCCTCCGGTTTCTAGTACACTTTTATTCATCACTCCTTCATCGTCGGCAAATATCCTCATATTTATTATCTTTCTGCCTATCCAAGAAATGTCTTCATCATTGTCTGCAGATTCGATCCCAAGTAGAACCAGTATCCCTGCACCAATAGTAGCTTTTTCTTTTTCTGATATACTTACTGAAGCTTCTTTTACTCTTTGTAAAACTACAATCATTGTGTCATTTTATGCATTTCGGAAGAGGGGATGGTCTCATTCCCGGTGATCTTTAAATTCAAAGCCTTTTGCACCATGGCTTTAGCAACCTGATGATCATAAATAGGCTTGTATTTCTTAAATAGTCCCAAAAAAGCTACAAATTTCATCAGTACTTTTCCTATTTCTTCCCCCGGTCTGCTTTCTTTCCTCTCCCCCAATAATAAAGAGGGCTGGAATATCCCGACATAATCAAAGTCCATTCTCTTAAGGTCATTTTCCACTTCTCCTTTTACCTTATTATAGAAAATGGATGACTGGGCATCAGCCCCCAAAGCACTGACATAAAAAAACCTTTTGGCGCCATTCCTTAAAGAAAATCTGGCAAATTCTACCACAAAATCATGATCAATACGGTAAAAGCTTTCTTTGGAACCTGCTTTTTTGATGGTCGTGCCTAAGGCACTAAAAGCGCAAATGGTCGCTGAATTTTCTGACAATCCTTTGATTAGGGACTGTTTTTCCCCTCCCATATTTTGACTTCTTATCTCCTCTAGCAGGTCTACCTTATCCAATTGAGCAAAATCAACCTTCAGCTGAACCAGCTTTTGGTGTTTCAACGCAAGCTCCCTCCTCCCAAAGGATACCACCCAGTCAAAAGACTCATTTTTAAAAAGTTGATGCAATAACTGAATGCCTATCAGCCCTGAGGCTCCGGATACAAATGCTATTTGGCTCATAGATCCTGATTCTTTTCCCAATCTAAAAACTTCTCAATATCAGATTGAATGCTTTTAAAAACAGCTAATAAAACAGTGATGTCATCTACGTAGCCCACAAATGGGATAAAATCCGGCACCAAGTCAGTGGGCAGGGCGAAATAAAACAGACCTAAGACTATAAGTCCCAAAGACCTGTTGGATAAACCTGCATATTTTTTACTTAAATGAGCCTTTATCATTCTAATAAAAATCTCAATCTGAAATTTGACTTGAGCAAAGGTTGGGTTTTGAGAAAGCTCCTGCCATTTCTGGTTAACTTTTAAAAGTAAAGCTTTTAATTTTTTCTCTGTACCGGCTATATGCTCTGCCCTGTTGAGGTAGATGGCTTTGACCTTTTCAAAGAGGTTCTGACCTGAAGAATAACTATTCATAAGTATTCGTAAAGTTAAATTTTTGAATCAATAGTAAACCCGTATTTCATCTTTGATTTTCCTTAAAGCAACCCCAATACTATCCTGCTCTACTTCCATTGCGAGCTGAAATATTTTTTTCGACAATTCAATACTCCTTTCTTCTCCACCTACTTGTTGGTAAGCATTGTTTATAAGGGAAATGGTTTGTTCTACTGCAGACCTTAAGGTTTCCCAGCTATCATCAGTGAAATACACCTGTTGGGATAAATTATGATTGAATTCACTCCTGATTTCCTGAATCAAAAGACCATGCAATTCCCCCGAAAGCATCTCCGGTCCATTTACCCGCCTCACCAGATTATTGGGTGAAATTCGCTCCAATAGAAGGCAAAGGCGTTCAGCAGCCTGAATACGCAAAGGGATAATTTGCTCTGAATTTTTGGATTTTATATCCAACCATTTTATCTCCCTTTCCTTCTTCAAAAATGATACCGTAATAATAAACATGCCATATATTGCCAGGCCGGCAGGAACAATTATTTTTAAGAGTTCAAAGAGGTAATCCATTGTCAAAGGTTTTAATTAGCAATATCTAAAATAATGTCATGTTTTACTATGCACCAAATGTTTTTCTGTTTTAATTTTGGAACCAATTATCATTCTCTGCCCTTAAGTTCACATGTTGACACCGATAAATATAACACCAAAGGCTCTTGAAGAGATAAAAACCATAATATCCACAAAGAATATCCCGCTGGAATATGCTTTAAGAGTAGGCGTGAAAGGTGGTGGCTGTGGTGGAGTATCTTATGCATTGGGCTTTGACTTAAAAAAGGACGAAGACCAAAGCTATGACATTGAAGGTTTAACTGTCTTGATTGAAAAAAAGCATGTGATGTTTTTGATGGGTATGCAGGTGGATTTCCATGAAAGCAATGAAGCCAGAGGTTTTGTATTCACCAATCCTGAGCTACCCAAAAGGCACGATGCAGACTAAGCCATTACGCTTTGCTAGTTGGTTTAAGTCAAACCCTCAAAGCCGTACTTCATATTGGCCCAAAAGGCATCTATGGCAATAATTCTTGGTTTTAGGAAGGAAATGATTTTTGGCCAATCATCCTTTTCCATCACATTGACACCTCCAAGTTTCTTTTCTACTTTACTTAAATTTCCCTCCCAATCGTTGGGGAGATCCGCCATCCATTCCCATTCCTCATTTACTTCCTGCTGGAAAATGCCTTTGAAAGCCAACAATTGATCAAACAATAAACCTCGAATTTCACTGTCGGGATGCTGCACTTCAATGGAAATAGAAGCAAAATCTCGCTCTGCTTTCATCCTGAAATACATGTGCTTCACCCCTGTTTTATAATTTTTCCAGTTTATTTTTCTCCCCTCTGCATTGGGAACAGGTTTCATATAGTGTCCAAAAGTGGTCCAAAACTCCTGTCTGGTTGTACTTAATTCATGCTTGGTATACATCAGTATCGACCGTTTACTTATAATCTCTGGGGTAAGCTACTTCTACCACCGAAAAATTTACCACTCCTCCAAGGGCAGGGTTGTGCTTCTTGATAATTACTTGAACCTCCTTACTATCCGGATACGCTTTGAGGATGTCTTTGATCATTAAATGACCGAGGTGCTCAAGCAATTTTACCGGCACCTGCATATGGGCTTTGGCGATTTGGTAAAGCTTGAAATAATCTACCGTATAATTGAGATCATCTGAATACATGGCTTGCTGAAAATCAGTATGCACATGCAAGTCCACTGTAAATCGATTTCCTAATTTTTTTTCTTCTGAAAAAACGCCATGGAAAGCATGAAACTCTATTCCTTCAAGTGATACTTTTCCCATTATTCAAATTGATCAAAAAATGAACCGTTCTGGTCTTGTTTATCCCCTTTGTCTTCAGGCGTTTTTTTCTTGTCCGCTTCCTTACTTTCTTGTTCTTTCACCTGCTCCGGAACGGCATTGATTTCAGAAGCCTCTTGCTGCTTTTCTTCCTTGGCTTCAGTGATGCTATTTTGTTCTACTGCATCTTGATTTTCCGGCTGTTCCCATGTGTAAGTGTTGGCAGAAAGACCAGGTTTGGATTCTTCCTTTTCCGGGGCATCATAGCTCTTTTCTTTTCTTTGAAGTTCCTTGACCAAGCGGGTATGAATCCCGGTATCTATTTCCGTAAACCCATCTTGGGCTGCTTTTACATTCTCCAAGGTTTCTGCAGCGGTCCTTTTCAGGTTTTTAAGTAGGTAATCTCTCTGATCCAATAATTTTTCATAATTTTCTACCAAAACATTCACATCTTCTTTAAGGTCTTCGATGATGTTTTTAGATTGTGACTCTGCCTGATCGATCATATTGCGTGCCTTGCCTCTTGATTCAGCATGTATGGCATCCGCATTCATTTGAGCCTCCTTAAGGATTAATTCTGCTGTTTTGTTGGCTTGCTCTATAATGCTCGCTCCTGTATCCTCTGCTGTTTTCAATGTTTTAAAAAGTGACTGCTCCACCTCTCTAAGCTTGGCCGCTTCTTTTTCGGCATGCTCGTATTTAATCTCTAGTGCATTTTTCTCTTCTACAAGCTTTTCCCATTCTTGAGACAAATAACTCAAAAAGGTTGAAACTTCATCTTTATCATAGCCCCTGAAATTTTTTTCGAAGGTCTTCTGACGGATATCCAATGGTGTAATTTTCATTTTTTCGTCATTTAGCCGATCTTTGACCGGAAGTTATTGACCAATAGTTATTTCCCAAACAGAAACAGTATGATCATCACTGATCGCCACTACTTGATCTTCATTCTTGGTCCACAAAACTTTGTTAATAGAAGTCCCATGCCCAACATACCTGGCTTTATCTATCACTTTCAATAGCTTGAACTCCTCCGGATCCCAGACCTTAATGGACTTATCCATGCTGCAGGTCACAAAATACTTGCCATCTTCCCGAAATGAAAGATAATTGATTGCATACATATGTGCAGCAATATTTTGTTGCATTTCAAATCTTTCAGTATCCCAAAACTTAAGTGTGGCATCCCTACCTCCACTTACAATAGTTTTACCGTCCGGGCTATAGGCCAGTGCAAATACGGAATTCAAATGCCCTTGCATCCTTGCTAGGGGTGACCAATCTTTGGTATCAAAAACTTTTACCAGGTGATCACTGGCTCCAATACCAATTTGACTTTTGTCCGGAGAAACTGCCAAAACCCGCAAAGATTGATCGCTAATCTTAATGTGCCGCACGGGAGAACGTTCTTCAATATCAATCACGACCAATACTCCATCTCCTGTGGCCACCAATAGTAAATGGCCAAGCACTTTGATATCAAAAATGGCTTGGGAGGTGATTTTTAATGACCAAATCTCCTTTTTACTCTCCAAATCAATGGCATGAATTCCCTCATTATTTTGGCCAATAAACAAGATATTTCTTTGCTTGTCAACTTCTAAGGCATACACAGAGCTAGGCAGTTTGGCCAATAAAAGGCCGTCTCCCAATTCGGAAAGGTTCCATTCAACAACCATCCCATCACCTGAACCGGTATATATTAGGCTTGGCATGCAACCACCGGCAAGGGCAAATACAGAATGATTGTGCCCTCGTAATGTGTTAAGTTTACTTACTTGAATATTTGACATATATTGCAGAACCTAATTACTATACAGTTGCCTTAAAGTTACTATGTTAACAAAAATAGAAAAAATTAGTCCTTTATCTGCTTTTGCCATCAACAATATTAAATCCTCTGAAAATACGTCCATGGACTTTTTAAGTTTTAGAGAAAAGCTTTCACTTGCAAATATAGGGCATCCACAAAAAAGAGAAGAATGGAAAGCAGCCAGACTGGCCATCAAAAACACCTTAGACAGTTTATCTTTACCCTATCCTGGATTCTATAAAGACAATCATGGAAAATCCCACACCATGGATGAGTCAGGTCATGTATCCCTCACACACCATGGAGATTACGCTGCCGCTATTTTTCACAGAGAAATGTCTGTAGGCATAGATTTGGAACGGGTTAGAGACAAAACGGTTCCTCTGGGACCAAAATACCTGGATCCATCTGAAATGAAGTTTTTAGGTGCTGACCCTTTCTTGTACACTATGGCTTGGTCTGTAAAAGAAAGCATCTATAAATGTCAGGGTAAAAAAGGAATTAGCCTGCGGCAAAATATTATTTTAGAACCTTTTACAGCCAATGACAAAATAATAAAAGGTAAAATTTATGGATCTGATTTTTCGGATCATCATTACCAAGTCATGTCTTACTCTGAAAACGACATGATTCTTACTTATACGGTTTGGTGATTTTTCCTATATTTGTTATAAAACAACTAGCGATGAAGGTTTTTTTGGGGTGTTTTGTATTGAGTATATTTTGGACCTCGGCCGTATTTGGCCAGAAGATTTCCAATATTAAGATGGTAGACGCGGTTACCAATCAAGAATATACCCTTGAAAAAAACAAATCAGCTAAAGCGCAGGTTTTTATTTTTTACACCCTTAAATGTCCTTATTCTAAACTATACAATTCTAGGATAAAGGCATTAAAAGAGAAATATACTGCTGCAAACATCACCTTCGCTTTAGTTAATCCTCTTGCAGGTCAAGAGAGCGAAACACAGGAAAAACTAAGCAACCTTTCCTTTGCCAAGGACAATAAGCTTCCCTACTTAATGGACGACCAACAAGTATTTACTAAAATGACTGAGGTAAAGAAAATACCTGAGGTAGTAATTATCACCTCGGGGCCTACAGGTTATAGTATTGCATACAGAGGGGCGATTGACAACAATGCTCAGGCAATGCAGAGTGCGACTGTACATCACCTTTCTGCTGCTCTGGATGATCTCATTAATAAGGACCGCCCGAGCCCCACGGTAACCAGAGCTGTTGGTTGCAATATAAAATATTAACAACCTTATGGTTGATTCACAATTTTCAGCAGTTGATTGACTTCTTTAGATTTATCTAAATCCCCAATTTTTTCAAAAGAGAAGATAAGGTTTCGGATTACTCTCCTGATAATTTCAATATTTTCGCAAGGCTCATAATATTCAGGTTTGGGATCCAGCTTTAGGTGGTCAAGATAATTATTGATATCCTGTTTGGTAAATATAAGGCCTTTATTGAAAGCATTGATGTAAAAATTGAACTTACCGGACTGGTAAGTCAACACGAATAGGTTTGGTAAATTAACCCCGTAAACTGGGAGTCCAAGTTTTTTGGCAACTAATAAGTAAACTGAACAAAGGCTAATGGGATTACCTTTTTTGGTTTCCAACACTGTTTTAAGCATGCTATTGGCCGGGCTATGAAAATTTTTGGTATTGGCAGAAAACTTCAAATCATTGAACATGACATTGTTGATCAATTTTATTTTATCGTAAACGGACAATTCATTTTTGAAGTTAGTCCACACATCAAAATAAATTTGCTGCATCAAAGCATTCAACTGGTCAAACTCCAAATCAGGATACAAGTAAGTATTGACAATCCACAGCCCTTCGAGCAATTCTCTTTCTTGAGAATTTTTCCAATTGCTCAACCTATCTTTCAGTAGGTTCAACTGCATGTCATGAACAATTTCCTCTATCTCTTTTTGAAGTTCCGGATTGAATGAACCTTCCCATTTATTCTCAAGAAAAGGGATGATTTGATTACCCAGAGAGAGTATTTTATCTCTAACATGTTCCTTTATTTCCTGATCACCGTCATCCAATAAAGATACAAGAGCATTTAATTCTTTATCAGTCATTTGAATATTCATCTCAGCTATCACTCACAATTTCAATTAACCAAATTTACCAAATTTTGGCAATAAAATACATGTGACCTTCAATTATAGGAGTATATTCTGTGATTATAAAAATTAACGCCAATCAAATGGCCTCCAATTCCTCTTTATAGGCTTTTATTGCCCTAAATATTCCGGAGGCCAAAAAAGTCTGTCCATTCTTACTATTTAGGTATTTTTCTTCTGATGGGTTAGACAAAAAACCTGTTTCAATCAAGACGCTAGGCATACTTGTGGTCCATAACACGTAGAATGGCGCTTGTTTGACCCCCCGGGAATGCCTGTTAACTCGAGTGGAAAAATCATTTTCAATTTTCCCCGCCAACGAAAGACTATTCGCGAAAAAGGCTTTTTGCATTAAATTGAACATCATATAGGATTCAGGCGATTTGGGGTCAAAACCTTCATAATTTTCTTGATAATCGTCCTCAAGTAAAATTACAGCATTTTCTCTTTTAACAATTTCAAAATTTGCATTAAAATTTTTATTCCCCATCACATAGGTTTCTGTACCAAAAGCCCTTGTCGAATTGATGGCATTGCAATGAATAGACACAAACAAATCAGCCCTATTTCTATTGGCAATATTAGCCCGCTCCTTAAGCTCAATAAAAACATCCGTCTTACGTGTATAGATCACTTCCACCTCCGGAAGTAACTCATTAATATAACCTCCAACCTTTAGCGCGATTGAAAGTGCTACATCTTTTTCCTTAGACATTCTCCCGAGTGTCCCTGGGTCTTTGCCTCCATGACCGGCATCTATTACAATTCTTCTTAACTTAAACTCTGATTCCTTTTCATTAGAAGGAATAAACCCTACTAAAACAACAGCCATTAAGAGCGATGAAATTAAAAGAATATTTTTCACTTTGGTTCGTTTCATAAACGTTAATAACCTTAACTTTACCGAAAATTTAATGATTTTTATAGCAAACAGAAATTATTGGTGCAGATAATTAAGAACGCTTTTCTTTCTCTCTGTATGCTCAGCTTCTTTGGGCATACTATATGGGCCCAAGGCATCGGCAAGGAAAGAACTTCTGAACTAGAACTCTCGACTCCTGATACATTAGGAAACCCTGAAGTCAGGCTTGACACCCTTCTACCTGTTCTTCCAGATAGCATTCTTACTATCAGCCCATCTGATTTAGACTCTACGCTAAATCAACCAAAAGGTGACATTCAAACCACTATCAATTACTACGCCGAAGACAGTATTGTCTCAGACTTTTCACAAAATAAAGTGTTTCTGTATAAAGGTGCATGGTTTGAGTATGGAAATATTCGTTTAGACGCTGATTATATCGCCATAGATTGGAAAAAGAATGAGCTCTACGCTTCCGGGCTTAAAGATAGTGTGGGGGTAATTCAAGGTACGCCCATGTTTAAAGAAGGCAATAGTGTATACGAAATCCGCAAAGAGATGCGCTATAACTTCAAAAGTCAAAAAGCCATTATATCGGATGTAGTGACCCAACAAGATGAAGGACTTCTCAGGGGTGCCATTGTAAAGAAAGACAACGAAGGCTCTGTATACCTTAGTCAAGGCTTTTATACCACTTGCGACTTGGTGGAGCCTCATTGGCATATCTCTTCATCCAAAATAAAATCGGTGCGTGGAAAACACATTATTTCCGGTCCGTTTAATTTATATTTTAACAATATACCAACTCCATTAGGACTCCCTTTTGGTGTAATCCCTGATACTCCAGAAGAAAAAACATCAGGAATTATCTTTCCTTCCTATGGTGAGGAGCAATTGAGGGGTTTCTTTTTAAGGGATTTTGGATATTATTTCGCTTTTAATGATTATGTCCATACCAGGGTAACAGGCGAGGTCTATTCCAAAGGAGGCTATGGCTTAAAAACGGCATCAGTTTACAATAAAAGATACCGATTTAAAGGAGGATTAAATATTGACTATCAAAAGTTTAAAAGTCCCGAAACTGCAGAGGTACCCTTAGAGTACAATGCTTTTTGGTTTAGATGGAACCATACTCCTGAAACCAGAGGAAATTCCAGATTTTCTGCTTCGGCAAATTTTGGTACAAAATCATACAATGACAATATCCTAAATCAAGGTAACTTCGTACAAAATCAACAGTCTGATTTTTCTTCCAATATCTCTTACAGCAAAACCTTTACTGGTACACCCTTTAGCATGTCTGCAAACTTAAGGCATTCACAAAATCAGGTAACTGACGAAGTGAAACTACTCCTTCCGGACATCGCTATTAATATGAATCGACAAAATCCATTTAAAAACATCAAATTTGAACCCCTCAAAACCTTAAATGTTTCTTGGAATTTCAATGCCCAAAATTCAATTAATAATGAAATCACCACAGAACTCGGCGTAGATCCGGGTCTTCAACAGGAAATAGAAGAATTGGGAGAAATCTCCACTCCGGATGTGATCCCATTTTCATTTGCCAATTTACCTGAACTGCTGAGAAACGCTGACAATGGCTTCAGGAACACGGTGCCTATTTCTTCCAATTTTAGCCTTTTTCGGTTCTTTACAGGTACCGCCTCAATGAACTTCACAGAACTTTGGTACTTGGAGAGAATAAATTATTACTATAACCCCCAAGAAGAACGGTTGGATCAAATTCTGGAAAATGGTTTTAACCGAGTGAATTATTACAACAGTTCCTTTAATCTCTCAACGAATATTTATGGTTTCTATACTTTTAAAAATGGGTCTAAAATTGAAGCCATCCGACACCATATGCAACCTTCGTTTGGATTTTCTAGTACGCCTGATTTTTCAGACCCTAAATACGGGTATTACCAAGAAGTTCAAACAGATGCTAGCGGAACCTTACGCCGCCTATCCAGGTATTCAGGATTTATTTACGGAGGCGCTCCTTTGGGGGAGTCAAAATCGCTAAATGTAAACATCAGAAATGTCCTGGAAGCAAAAATTAAAACTGAGAGCGACAC
>NZ_CAXBOC010000038.1:0-18157 GCF_963976465.1 uncultured Cyclobacterium sp.
AGAATTGAGCCGGATAAAGTAGGTATGTGGGGTGTTTCCTTAGGTGGTATGGCGACCATGTTCTGGATGCCCCTGGAATCGCGGATTAAAGTGGGGGTAGTTTCAGCTTGGTTTAATGAGAGGAGAAACAAAATGGTGGTGCCGGATGAGCGTTACTCCAGCTTTTCGCCTAGGGAAGAACATGCTTTTTTTACTGGATGGCTATCCGAATTTTCAGATTACGATATAGTTTCCTTAATTGCTCCACGACCATTGATGATACAACATGGAAAGAAGGATGGAATAGCCCATTGGCCTCAGGTAGTGGAAGAATATGACAAATCAATAGTTCATTACCAGAAATTAAAAATGCCTGAAAGAATAGAACTAAATTTGCATGAGGGAGGCCATGAGGCAATTGTGGATGAGGGAGTAAGGTTTATGAATACCTGGTTAAAAGAAAACGATTTATAGAGGAGGATGAAATTTTACTAGTTTAGCTATAATTGATTATTACATGTGGAGAATTGAAACCGGATTGAACTTTGGCAGTTTAGGGTTGGTAATTTTATGGATGATATTCTGTTCCTAGGGAAATTAATGTACTGATTCTACTTTGGCTACTGAATTGTGTTTATTACCCTTTTTTTGAACTAATATTTGTAGTAGCTTTACTTCAAATAACTACCTATGGATGCTACTTATGATGCTGTGGTTGTTGGCTCAGGGCCAAATGGACTATCAGCAGCAATTGTTTTACAAAAACATGGATTAAATGTTCTTCTAATTGAAGGGAAGGAAACAATTGGTGGTGGCATGCGTACCATGGAGCTAACCCTTCCCGGTTTTAAACACGATGTTTGTTCGGCCATACATCCCATGGCTGCAGCAGCTCCATTTTTTAAGACCTTGCCTCTTGATAAATACGGTCTTGAATATATCCATCCTAAAATCTTGGCAGGTCATCCTTTGCCTGATGGGACAGTAGCTTCTTTGCATCGGTCACTGAATGAAACGGCAGATCAATTGGGAAGAGATAAGCAAACCTATACAGATTTGTTAAAGCCCCTTGTTGCGCATTGGGAGGGCTTGTCTTCCGATTTTTTGTCCCCACTTAAAATCCCAGAAAATCCAATTAAACTTGCTCGGTTTGGCTTGAATGCCTTGCAACCAGCAACAATGCTTGCCAAAAAATTTAAAGAGACCAAAACCAAGGCCCTATGGGCCGGTATGGCCGCCCATGGGATACAGCCATTGACCAATATCACTACCTCAGCGATTGGAATGGTACTAATGGCTGCAGGTCATCATGCAGGCTGGCCCATGCTTAAGGGCGGTTCACAATCTCTTGCCAATGCTTTGGGCGACTATTTTGAGTCCTTAGGTGGTAAAATTGAAAAGGGGAAAATGATTACTGATTTCGGGCAAATCCCCAATGCCAAAATGGTAATGTTTGACTTGAGCCCCAAAAATCTGTTGAAAATAGCCGGAGGGAAATTTTCAAGTCTATACCGCTGGCAGCTGAATCGTTATCGGTACGGGATGGGCGTATTTAAAATGGACTTTGCCCTATCTCAGCCCATACCCTGGAAGTCAAAAGCGCTAAGTGGCGCAGGTACGGTCCATCTGGGAGGGACAATTGAAGATATTTCAAATTCAGAAAGATTGACTTGGGAAGGGAAGTATTCCGATAACCCATACGTACTTTTAGCCCAACAAAGCCTATTTGATGCAACACGCTCTCCGGAGGGATTTCATACCGGATGGGCTTATTGCCATGTACCATCAGGTTCTGAAGTGGATATGTCACCGGTGATTGAGAACCAAATTGAGAAATATGCACCGGGCTTTAAGGAAACCATCATAGGCAAGCATACTTTTAACACCAAAGAGATAGAAGATTATAATCCCAATTATATTGGAGGAGACATCAATGCGGGTGTTCAGGATTGGTCTCAGTTGTTTACCAGACCGGCCGTAAGGATATCTCCCTACCGAACTTCAAGTAAAAACATTTACATTTGCTCTGCCTCAACCCCTCCCGGAGGAGGAGTGCATGGAATGGGAGGTTATTATGCGGCCAAAAGAGCCATTAAAGATTTATTTTAAGTTTTATTGAGCCTTTAAATTTTTGTTAAAATAAATAATGTACGAATTTATAAAGAAATATATAATCACATTAATCTTTTACCTTACCGTGATTCTCCTCTTTGTTTCTATGGTCTTTGCTAGATTAGTTAGAGAGCCCTATCCAAGTTTAAATATGCCGGCCTTTACAAGAAGCGGTATCAATGAAGGTGTTTTACCTGCAAGTTATTTTGAGATCATTTATTTGAATAATGATAAGGAAGTGTGGAAAGGAGACCTAAAGGAGATAGTCAATCCGAATAATTTAATTAGGTATAGAAATAATATACATTTTGCATTTTTCAATCAGGCTGGGACTAATTTGGAAGCCTCTAAAAAACAAAAGGGAAGAATAATAGCATTAATTCCCGGGGGAATACAGCTACATGCAATCTTAAAGGAATGGACTACAAATGATGTAATAGGAGGGGCAAATATTGAAGTACCTAAAGTGATTTTTAAAAAGAGACCTTTTGAATCCGAAGACGTGACCGGCTTTATTGTAAAAGAATACAAAGAATACTATCATTTAGTGGATGGGTTTCAGAATAGGGAGATTGTTAGACAGAAAGAATTTAAATTTAATGATACTGTTAAAAATTAAAAGAAAGTCACAGATTGGCTTCATAATACCTGGAAACCCACGTTTTTTCAATTAGGGCTTACAAGAATATTGTTTTGTTTGGGCTATTTTATTGTTGGTTTTCCCCATTTTCACCAAATTTCTACATTTGATTTGGTGTTTTTTGATCCACCTCCTGGGCTTTCATTATTGATTGGCCCCATTACATCGGGAGAATTTTGGTGGACTTTTGATTTAATTTCACGAGTAGTTTTTGTTGGTGTATTGGCAGGTTTTCGTACGAAGGAATCCTCAATCATATTAGGCCTGCTTTTTCTGTTCGGATTTACTTATGATTATAGTTATGGGAAAATAAATCACAATATTTTTCCGGTGATTTTCCCTCTAATCATGGCATTTACCAACTGGGGTGGTGCATTGTCGATAGATTCGATTAGACAACAAAATTTAAAAATAACACCTAAAGGTTGGCCATTGACTTTTCTTTCCTTTTTATTGGGTTGGGGTTATTTTACAGCCGGATTACCTAAGCTGATAGGTGGATGGTTGGATCCATCTTATTCGAGTACGGCCGGGTTTATATTGCGAAGATATTATTCAAGTTCAGGTCCTTTGTATTTGAATGAAATGTTTGTTAAAATAAACAGTTTGTTTATCAATAAAGTGTTTGATTACAGCACCTTGATATTTGAACTAGGTTTTATTCTCACTATATTTTGGTCGCCTGTATATTTAAGAGCCGTGGGAGTGGCGGTTATGTTTCATTTAGGGGTACTTCTAACAGTAAATATACCTTTCACACTTCACGTCTTAGTGTTTTTGCCCTATATCGTTTATTTTTATTTTGATAGAAATTCTAGGATTTCAGAAAATTTTGAGCACTTTTTACTCGAAAATAAGAAGTATTTTATCATTACTCTACTGATATTATCCGTAGGAATCGTTGCGGATTTCAATCCTCATTTATTATTTCATAGACATTTAATTTTGTTTTTGGTAAGTATACCATCAATACTTATGCTTTTGCCAAAGCCTTTTTATAGGTATTTTACAAGGAATTAAAATTAGGCTAGTCTGATGAATTTGAGCGAAAAGGGCTTATATATTTTTATTGACTACAAGTTCATAGAAAAAATCCCTGTAATTACCTCCAATGGTAATGTGAAGGTCTTTGTCAATTAGTTTGACCTTGTTGCGACTAATAATCTCAATTTGATTGACCGAGACAATATAGGATTTATGGATTCGAATAAAGCCTTTAGAAAAAAGGCTCATTTCATAATGCTTGATGGAATTTAGAGTAAGTATTGGCTGCTCTTTTCCTATCAGATAAATTTTCACATAATCTTTATACCCTTGCAGGTAGGCAATGTCTTTAAGCTCCACTTTAATGGTGAAATGCTCTACTTTTACAAAGATAAACTTAGATGATTCATCATTTTGGGTTTCCTGAAAACTTGGTTGGGGGCTTAGGTTTGGCTGAACTTCAGGAATATAAATTACTTTACTTACGGCTTGAAAAAACCGACTGAAACTGATTGGTTTCAATAAATAATCAATGGCGTTGATTTCAAATCCTTTCACTGCATATTCACTATAAGCAGTGGTGAATATTACTTTGGGTTTGTTGGATAGGCTTTCATAAAATTTAATGCCATTGATATCGGGCATATTGATGTCCAAAAACATTAATTTGATGTCATCATGGACAACACAATCCAATGCTTTCAAAGGAGAGTCAAATCTACCTTTTAACTCCAACATCGGCATCCTAGAGATATAATCCTCCAAAATATCCAATGCCAATACCTCATCGTCAATGATTATACAATTGATTTTCATTTCTTTATTTTTAGAAAAGACTTGAAAGTACTGTTTTCATATATTTGCTTAAAACTGTGCTTACCGGGGTACAACAATTCCAACCTTTTCTTTAAGTTCTCTAGGCCTACACCGGTTTTGTTGGTGTTGATGTTTTCATCATCCCTTTTACCCACACTATTGATAACGGAAAGCAGTATTTCATCGTTGTTTTCGGTGAATGAAATTAGGATAAAGGATGGGGTAACGTAACTGATCCCGTGCTTGAAAGCATTTTCAATCAATGTAATGAATAGCAGTGGTTCTACAGCATAATCTTCATTTAATAGAGAAAAGTAACATTTAATTTGTGGAGCATTACTGTCCGAAAATTTAAGTTTTTCGAGGTCAATGTAATTTTTAATAAAATCGATTTCTTGGTGAATGGGTACTTTTTCTTTACCCGACTCATACAATACATACCTCAACATGTTTGACAGCAGCATGATGGAAGGGGTGGTGTTTTTGGATTGCTTACTGGCCAGTGAATAAATATTATTTAAGGCGTTGAAAAGGAAATGAGGGTTAAATTGATTTTTTAAAAAACTAAGCTCCTTGATGATTTTTTGCCGTTCTAATTCATCATACCTTTTGTGCTCCTGTTCAAACTTGGCAATCAGTTCAATGGCCGTGCCCAAAGCCATAATCAATACAAACCTGAAAATAGAAGGAATTAAAATAAACATTTGACTTCTTCTCGAATCAAACCTTGATGGGGGTCGGTCACCTTCTAAAGAAATAAAATCTAAAAAGGTATATTGAAAAGTTAGGTATAAGGCTAAAAAAAAGAGGATAAATAGCGTATATTTCAAATATTTTCTTTCAAAAATTAATTTTGGGAGTAACCAAAAAATATTTATTAGATAGAAAATAGCAATGCTGCTATTTGGAATGTTAAGGTGAAAGTTTGGCCTGGTAACTTCACTTTTATTTGAAATAATAAAAAATACTGGGAATAAAATTATTCCCAGTATTAAGACATGAACCAATGTCTTTAAGATCACTTTTTTTTCAATTTGAAGCATTTATATGGCTTTGATCAATTTAATCCTCTTCATCATAATATATAAAAGGCTGAAATTCATAGATATCATCAAACCTAAGGCTAGAACTTCTACCTAATAAAACATACGCCCTACTATTGACAGAGAAAGCTGAAGCACCGGCTCTATACACAGCTTCAATTGGAGTTTTTTCTTCCCATGTGTCATCGCTAGGATGGTACTCCCAGGTACTTCCCATCACTGAACCAATAGATCCGGCTACAATATAACCATAGGAATCTATAGAAAATGCACTTGCTTCACTTCTTACGATCCCATAGTCATCACTATAGTCCAGGTCATTTTTTCTTGTCCACTCTAAGGTGTTGCCATCCAAAGCCCAGAAATCATATTCATAAGACCCGTTGTTAATACCTGTTCCAATATAAGCGGTATCATCGATTACAAATACAGATGCTCCTTGGCGTTTGGCACCTCCCATAGAGATTATTTGCGTCCAGGAATCAGTAGCAGGGTCATACTGCCAAAAATCCTTTTGTTCACTTCCATCATATCCGGTTCCTATATAACCTTTGTCAACAAGAGAAAATCCAATGGCATTGTATCTGGCTGTTCCTCCAAATGAAGCCACCTCTTTCCAGGTGTCCGATTCCGGATCGTATTCCCAAAAATCATTAAGTTTATCAGTGCCATCATAGCCGGTTCCTACATAGCCTTTTCCATCAATCGAAAAAGCTACGGCATTGCTACGTGCTTCTCCTGGGAAATCTGCTTTCTTGATCCAATAATCTCCTGTGGCATTGTATTCCCAGAAATCATTTAAATATTCATCTCCGGTATAACCTCCCATAATAAAGGCTCTGCTATCAATTGAGAAAGAGGCAGCATTGGAGCGGTTGCTGCCTTCAAAATAGGATCTCTGGACCCAATTACCCTCTGAAGTGGTTTCATCATCACTGATACAACCTCCTAGGAAAAAAACTCCTACAATAGCTCCTATTAACAAACGTGTTTTATTCATAATAATTTAATTTAAAGGAAGAAATACAATATCTAGTTTTATTTTTTGTTGTGTTGATTGGGAAGAAAAAGCCAAATAACTTGTGGTAAATGATGTGCTCTGAGGGATGGTAATCCATAAAGCATTTCCATTGTCGTAATTCGTGTTTAACTGGCTGTCAATAAAATTCTTTACAGGAATTTCAAAGTAGGTGTTTTCGTGAAATTGATCATCAAAAGCGGTCATGCCTACAGTACCCAAAGAACCAATGATATCGTTGTCTTTATCCACGACGTATACACTGATTGAAAAGGATGGCGTATTGAAATAATTATTATAAGTTCCCGGCTTCACCGGTAGGTGAAGTAGGGCCGAAGAAATAAAGAAACTCTCGGAAATCTCTTTAAGGCTTTGGGTTTCCGGGAACTCGATTCTTATTCCTGAATTGTAGAGTGGGTCCACCATTAAAGTCCCTGAAGTTTCCTCCGAACTTATATTGGTATAGGCTTCAAATCCTTGAAAAATCCCATAGGATTTATCTATTGTCAGGTTAGTGAATTGTTCTGTACCACTTTGCACTGTAATTTTAAAGAAGGAATTGGTTTGAGCAATGTCCGTTGAGGATTTATAATAAAAACCGATATAGGACGTCTCCCCAAATGTCAGCAAAGGTCCTGTGCCTACTGACTCAAGTCTAAATCCTTTGAAATATTCTTCCAAATCATCGTTTGTTTTGAAGATAGAGCTACTGGATTTTGATTGCTCAAAAAGCTCAAGACCAAACTGGTAAGGTAGTTTGATTGTAAGCGAGTCTTTGTGGGGCAAAGCTTGAATTGCTTTGCTTACCAATGGACTGGACTCGTAACTAAATGATTGGAAATTATAAATATCTCCGTCATCATCAGGCTCCGGGCTTTCTTGTAGTTCATAAATATTGAGATCAAAAACAGGGATAGTGTCATAGTGAAAACTTTCGTAGAAAAGTACAAGTACTACGGAGTCCATTTGTGCCTCATCGTTCATCTCGATATTACTTTCTGCACCAAATTGTATATAAGGTACTGCATCAATCTTTCCTCTAATGGTGTCTTCATACGAACCCAATAAAAAACTACTTCTATCATTGGTTACTAAACTGTCTTTAAAATAACTATACAATAGAATATCTGTGCTTTCGATCAAACTGACATCCAGCTGATCATCGTCCTTTATAACCTCAGGTTGGACAAGGATGTCATTTTCAAAACACCCTGTCATTAGTAAAGCCAAAGCAGACATGCAGAAGTATTTGATTGATCTGAAGATTGATTGCATAGCGTTAATTTTTGCCTCAAACCAAATCAATCTTCCTCGATTAATAAGATAAAATAGACATAAGTGTCAATCTTCTCGACGAAAGGCCTTTTGTTATCTATGATCCTTCAAAAAGTAGTAATAGGGTTGATTTTCCTTGTTGGGCGGTAAAAAAGATGAATTCATCTATACAAATTAGTTCTAGGGCTATTATAGAAGCATGTTTCATTTTGTAGGCCTAGCTTTCAGAAAAAATCAAAATGACTTTTCCTATTCGATCGCTGTGTTTATGTCTTATGTCCCTACTGCTAACAGGAAATTTGTTGGCACAAAGGGGAGATGGTTCTTTGTATTCTTCCTATGGAATTGGCTTGATAAATAATGACAATGTAGGACATGCTGCAAGGCTTGGGGGAACCGGAGTGGCAGTGCAATCTCCTTATTTCCTAAATCTAGTTAACCCCGCATCTAATATTATGATTTTCGGAGGTTATAATTTTATGGTCGATGCAGATGTAAAGTATCAGATGATGAACATCGCAACATCTGATGAAAATATTGATGTGAATAGGACGAATCTGTCTCATGTTGCTTTTTGGTTGCGGCTTTCAAAAAAATCTGCGATCAATTTTGGTATTACACCTCTTAGTAGTGTTGACAACAGTTTTATGGAAACCACCTATTTTGTGGGCTCTGATGACCCTTATTCTAAATTGACCAAAAATTATGGTGACATAAGTAAAGTTTATATTAATTACGCTTATGCTTTACATCCTCGGCTCTCTTTGGGTATAAGACCATATTATGCTTTCGGAATTATCAATAATAATAATTCCTACGCTCTAGAAGGTGATGGAGAGGGGGCAATAGATGATTTTCAGTTGAACATAAAGAATAGCTATAGTGGTGCAGGGGTGGATTTGGGTTTACAATATGTAGCTTATCAAAATAAAGACAAAAAACTATTGATGGGCTTGGTTTACCAAGCTCCTGCATATATGGTGGAAACCATCTCTGAAGAAATTCAACTTTCGGGTTCAGATACCTTATTGTTTGATTCTTCAGGGGATAAGGAGAAGATTGATTTTTATCAGACAATAAAAGCAGGATTATCCTATCAGAATAAAAGTTGGATTTTTGCCGCAGATTATAACTACAAATTATTTCCTGATTCTTGGGAAGATTATGTAGCTGCACATCAAGTTAACCTAGGGATAGAGTATGTACCGATTTCTAGTGGCTATCGATTTCCTCAAAAATTAAGTTACGCTTTAGGAGGGTACTATGATACCGGAAACTACCAATTTCAACATCAAGCGGTAAATCGCTGGGGACTTACTGCCGGTATTGGGATTCCCATTCAAGGTTTCACAAGGTTAAATTTATCATACCAGTTTGAAAAGCAAGGAAGTACTTCTCTACTTTCCAGAGAGACGACCCATGCTATTGTTTTGAATATAAACCTAGCAGATGTATGGTTTCAAAAGGTTGGGTATAAATAAAATATTGATTTAATAAAAAGTGCTTAAAATCTAATTGATAAAAAATGAAAATTCCCTTAACAATCCTTTGTACCCTCATCCTCTCTTCCTTTACTTTATACGATTATAATCAAACAACCCTGAATTTAAGTAATTTGAATTTAGATCTTGGAGGAGATGTGCGGGTGCAGGTGTTTAAAAAACAACCCATAAATTTGCTGGTGGAATTGGAGCCTATTGAGAAAATCCAAATCCCACTGATCAGCGCCGGACATATTAATCTTCCTACTCTGGAACCTGGAGAATACATGATTTCTGTTTTTCACGATAGCAATAAGAATGGAAAGATGGATTATAACCTATTAGGTAAGCCCAAGGAAGGGTATGGTTTTTCGGGAGAATTTTACTGTGAAAATAAAAATTCCAAACCCGAGTCCTATTATGTTTTTCTGAATTCTGGAAAGCAACAACTTTCCATTAACGTCTGTTATTAAGCGATCTATTAACGAAATACGCAAAAAAAACACCAATCCCCGCTCACCCCATCACCAATCACTAAATCACCCACTCAGCCCATCACCGATCTCACCCATCACTCTTCCCAATATCCTACCTGAAGACCCTATTATTTACCTTAAAACCAATTTTTTAAAGTAAAAGGTTTTGCATATGCCCCTAATTATTGAAAACCCTTCTATCTTTACAGAAAAGGCAATTTGCCTTAAGCTTAGGTGCAATTTAAGAAAAGGTACCAACAACCATTTCAAAACCACATAGAAAAACAACCATGAATAATAGGCATAAACTATGGAGTACATCACTTGTACTGGCAGGAATATCTTTATTAGGAATTATTTTGATGCTTGTAATGGCCAACCAAGATTTGGCCGGTTTATTTGTGTTGGCCTTTTTCACTTTTCTGCTTGTTGGGATGCAAGGCTATTCACGTTTAAAAGGCTTTTCATTTACTGTCTGGGTAATTGCTGCTGTGGCCATAAGCATGATTTATCCAGGTTATATTACTGAAGTAGGAGGGTACGATACAGAGGGGTTTATTGTTCCTTTAATACAACTTATCATGTTTGGTATGGGGACTACCATGGGCATAAGAGATTTTCAAGGGGTTCTGAAAATGCCTAAAGGGGTGATCGTTGGATTGGTTTCTCAGTTTACCATCATGCCTATTTTAGCCATTAGTTTGGCTCTTCTTATGGGCTTTCCGCCAGAAATAGCAGCAGGAATTGTCCTAATAGGTTCATCACCAAGTGGTGTGTCCTCCAATATTATCACTTTTCTAGCCAAGGGGAATCTTGCCTTATCCATTACCCTAACGGCTTTTACAACCATATTGGCACCTTTTTTAACGCCATTGTTAATGAAACTCTTGGCAGGCCAATTTATTCCTATTGACTCTTTTCAAATGATGATTAGTATTATCAAAATGATTTTTGTTCCCATAGTAGCGGGAATGGTTTTCAATAAGATATTTAAAGACAAGGCAGGGTGGATGCATACCGCCATGCCTTTTGTGGCCATGGCCGCCAATGTAATTATTATCGCTGTGATTGTAGCTGCAGGTCGAGATAGTCTTTTGGAAATTGGTCTTTTACTTTTGCTAGCGGCCATAATTCATAATGCAAGTGGCTATGTGTTGGGTTATTGGGGTTGCAGGCTATTCAAGATGAATAAAATTGACAGCAGAACGATAGCCATTGAGGTGGGAATGCAAAATGGAGGAATGGCTGCAGGAATAGCTTCTGAATTAGGCAAGGCAGCTACCTTAGGGCTTTTCCCTGCAATTTTTGGCACATGGATGGATATATCCGGTTCTTTCCTTGCCAATTGGTGGCGAACCGAACCATCCGATGAAAATGGAGTTTCTAAACCATCTGATGATCCTCACCCTCTAAAAGAAATTGAAAAATAAAGTTTGGTTTATAAATGTCTGTAACGGTTTAAAATTTTTAGGGAAAAATGGCTTAAATGTTTATTGACTTTAGTGTTAATCTAAAGGAGCAAATTCACTTTTATTTCATACCGAGAAGGGTTTAATATTTAGCTTGAATGCCAGAAATAGCTATATGCAAGGGCTGAGCTCTGTCATTTGGTTATGGTCCGTGGTAGTGGATGTTTTGTCGAGGTTTTGCCTTAAAAATCAATTCAATCCATTGGTAAAAAACTTATGGTATGGAGCAATTGAATAATTTTGTGATGAAGAAAGGAACTCCTAACCGGTCACAAGATGCACTAAAAAGCTGCTAAATGTAAACGCCCTCTTGGCTCTGTCAAGAGGGCGTTTACCCACATCTTCAACTGTCAGAAATTATCATAGTTGTTGATTACCAAATTATCTCCTTCAAGAAGACCAATTAGTAATCCCCCATGCCAAACATTCCTTTTCTTGCACGCTTGAAAGTAAACCATGAAGGGTTAACAGCGGTAGAACCCGGACTATCCACCTGGATTAATTTTGATGCAAAGGGTTCGTAGGCAGCTCTAGGAGCAATATTACCTTTTGCTACGATTATTTTTTGGCGCTCAACATACACTCCATTAGAGATTAATTGGTGGGCACTATTAGGGCTGGAAGCCAAAGTTGTAAGCAAAACCAAGTTAGGTTCATCCAAAGTAGACCCATCCAACTGAATAACGGCAGTATGGCCCATGTTCCAGTATCTTCCACCACCGTGTCGTACTTCAGTTTCCAAATACCTCCCCACATTTAAAGAGCGAACATGGCCTTTGATTCTTACAGGCTTGCCATGCATATCATCTGTTTTCCCACCAACTTCAAAATCAAAATCATTGCCAATACCTGCTTTTTCGGCCACAGCATAGGCTTCAGGGTCTGCTATTACCATCACCCAACCTTGGGCTCCTTGCTTGATTAATTCTTCCAATAAAAACGAACTATCACCAGTAGATCCACCTCCAATATTGTCTCCCATATCTATCAAAACAACCGGACGGCCTTCATGTTCCATGGCCATTTTAACGGCTTCTGCAGGCTGGGGGCTATCAAGTACAGTTTCATGCCGAGTGGCCCATAATTTATCCGATAGCCTTTGGGCTTCCTTTTGTGCTAGTTCTGGATCATTGTCAGTAACGACAATTACTGATGGGCCCATCCATGGTACATCGGCGTATTGATAACCTCCTGAAACACTAACGGCAAGAATTTTATCATTTTTCTCCATTTCTTTGCTCTCAGTAGTGATAGGAAGTAAGGGGTTAGAATAAGTACTTTGATATACGATATTGTATACCATAGGGGCCTTTACGATGGCTTGGGTAGGTTTAACCCCTTCCTTTACCATTTCAGCCATGATTTTTGCAGCTTGTAATCCACGGTCAAAAGTGTCAAGATGTGGGTTTTCCTTAAAAGTGATAAGGACGTTAGAATATTCGACCAATTCAGGGGTGACATTGGCATGAAAATCATGGGTAACAATGATTGGCATTTTAGGACCAAAAGCCTCTCTAACCCTTTTGACAATTTCTTCGTCACCGCTAGGGTAGCTTTCAACGACCATTGCACCATGAAGATTAAGCAATATACCATCCAATTTAGGTCCGGCTTTTAATTGCTTAATTATTTCATCCATTATGGTATTGAAGGCATTGTCTGTAACAGGTCCCATAGGCCTTGCTCTGGTGACCACTGTTGGGTAAAGTTCTAAACCAAAACGTTTTGAACCTTCAATATAGCCTGAACTTATGGTTTGTGAATTTGCAAAGGAGAAGAACTTTTTGGCCAGTTCTTCCTGAGATTCTCCCTGTTTGAAATCAAATAAATCAAGGGTCGTTAATTGACTGCTAAATGAGTTTGATTCGTGGGCAATTCCTGCTACCCCTATAATTGGTTTTATTTGTGCATTAGCTGTCAATAAGAAAAGCAGCGCGAGTGGTAAGACTAAAGTAATTCTTAAGAAAGTGGATTTTTTCATTTTGGTTTTTAATAAGATTTAAATCATTTATTGAATGACTTAAATAGGTGGTTGTGTTAAAGTAAATTCATCAATTATACCCTTTATTTCCTTAAAATTCAATATTTTTCGACGATATAATGTTTGGACAAGGCAGTATAGTTATTATATTCTTAGTAATAGAAGTCACCACAACTTATCCTAATCCAATAGGTTTAAAAGATCAACAGCTTTAATTTTAGGAAAGGGGCAGTTTTTTTAGCGCATCACTTAATTACGAAAGTTCTTTAGTTCCATTTGTTTTGAGTAGGGAAGCTTATGGCAATTAAGAGGTATTCGCAGCTTTAATGATTTTAACTATTAAGAAGAGAAACCGCAAGGCTTTCTTATTAAATTTTACCAGTATTTACCGTAGAAATAATAAAACTTCAAAAAGTTGCCTACTGTTTAGCCAACTTTTTGAAGTTTTACATATATTCAAGCAATAATAGCCATATTGACAACCATTTTCCTCGAGTTTAAAGAGAAAAATTGCCCAATTTTGCTTATTGCACTTAATTTCTTATCCATTTATTCAATTAAAGGGTCTAAGGACCAAAGCTAATTTCCTTATTAGCACAAACTATCAATTTCATGAAAGCAATAATTTTATCATTATCATTGTTAACCTTACCGCTATTCTTCAGTCTCTCAAATAGGGTAGGGATAGCTCCCGAAAAGACTGATTCAGCTCCAATCAAGGAAGACGCTGAGTACTTGGTGAAAAAGCTAAAGAAGGGTTCAAATCCGATTGATGCCAATTGGGAAAAGGCACAATGGAAAGGAATTAAAGCCGTGACTCTTGATTACCATATGGGCAAAGATCCAAAATTTCTACCCAAAGTACAGGCCAAATTGATGTATGACGAAAAGAACATTTATGGGATTTTCAAAGTAGAAGACCGTTATGTTCGTTCTGTGGTTCAGGAATACAATGGCAATGTTTCTGGCGATTCTTGTGTGGAGTTTTTCTTTTCACCGGATTCAGAGAAGCCTCTAAGTTATTTTAATCTTGAAATCAATGCCGGAGGAACTCCATTGATTTTTTACATAACCAAACCTTGGGACGACTTCACAAAGTTAGGCAAAGAAGATATTGATCAAATTGAAATAGCTCATTCTTTGCCCGAGGTGGTAGACCCTGAGATTTCGGCGCCTACAACATGGACCATAGAGTATAGGATCCCAATTTCCATGCTAAAAAAGCATTCCAATGTCACCCAACCTAAAAAAGGTGTGGTATGGAAAGCAAACTTTTATAAGACAGGAAGTAGGACAAGTAACCCCAACTTCCTAACATGGTCATTTGTTGACAATCCAAAACCAAATTTTCATTTGCCACAGTTCTTTGGCACTTTAAAATTCCAATAAAATTATGGCAATCTGATTCCTAATACTCATTAAAATATTTTCCATAGCACAGCATTCTAGCAATTAGAATTAAATCAGTAATTTAACCACAACCACAACATGAAACGTCGCGAACTTCTTAGATACTTAGCCATAACACCTCTACTCCCTGGACAACTCTTATCCATGACTCCGGAAAAAGAGGAAAGTCCTTTTTTCAAAGGTGATCATCCCCAACAGTTGAATAAGCCAAAAAGAATAGCTGCCATACTTACCGAATACAGACCAAATTCTCATGCAGATGTGATTGTTGGTAAGTATCTTGAGGGGGACAATCAAGATGAAATGGACCCGTATCCGCGTTCAAAGATCGTGTCCATTTTTACCGAGCAGGTTCCGGACAATGACATGAGCCGTGCTATGGCAAAAAAACATGGTGTGCCCATATTTGGCACAGTTGCCGATGCGCTTACCCTTGGCGGTGACGAATTAGCTGTTGATGCAGTTTTACTTATAGGTGAGCATGGCGTCTATCCCATGAATGAAAAATTACAAAAGCTTTATCCTAGGTTTGAGATGTTTTTGAAAATTACTGATGTCTTTAGAGAAACCAAAACTTCAGTACCAGTCTTCAATGACAAACATCTTTCTTACAGTTGGAGACAGGCCAAACGGATGGTAGATATTTCTAAAGAACTTGACTTTCCTATGTTGGCAGGTTCATCAGTACCGGTAGCTTGGCGGATTCCTGCAGTTGATACACCATATGGAGAAGCACAAAAATATGCGGTAGGGATTTCCTATAGTGGATTGGATATCTATGGTTTTCATTTGTTAGATTCCCTTCAGGCAGTGGTAGAGCGAAGAAAAGGAGGAGAAACAGGGGTTAAATCTGTTCAGTGTTTGGAAGGAGAGGATTGCTGGCAATTCTTGGAAAAGAACAAATGGGCGAGTAAGTTGTTTAACGAAGCCATTGCACATAGTCTCACCAAAGTTGAAGGAGATATGAAGGAATTGGTGAAATCTCCTGCGGTATTTGTGGTAGATTACAATGACGGGCTTAAAGTGGCTGCTTTCCTTTTAACAGGTTTGGTTCAGGACTTTACTATAGCAGTTGAATTGGAAGATAATCCGAAGCCATTTTCCACTTTGATGCGTTTGCAAGGAAAACCTCACCATCATTTCGGTTGCCTTGTAAAGAACATTGAAATTTTGTTTGAATCAGGAGAGCCCCCTTATCCTGTTGAGCGCACAATGCTCAGCAGTGGGATTCTGGACTTTGCCTTAGAGTCAAGAATTCAGGGACACAAAAAGTTAAACACACCACAACTTGCAGAAGTCAGTTACCAAACCCCTAATGCGTCTCACTTTTGCTCCTTAGGCTGGGATGAAAATGGCAAGAGGTTGGACTAAGTAAAGTTTGAAAAATCAGAAACCTTGGTTAATGGATTGTTTTTTGATTTAGTTGAAAATCCACGGGTTAGTACTCGTGGATTTTTCTATTTTAAGTATTGGTTAATTATTTTTTGAACCTCTGAACTTTAAAGTAATAAATGCGATTATGGTTTTTAGTTAAATAAAGCTTTCAAAGGAGAAGTTTAGATTCGTGAAACCTTAATGAACCCAAATGAAAAATTTAAGTCAGGAGATTAAGCATGGAAATACCCATAAACCTATGGGGAAAAGTAACAGGAAATTTAATGCCATGTTGCAATGTAAATGTCCTATTTGCAAAGAAGGGGATATGTTTAAAAGTTCAGCATTAAACATTAGTCAGTTCAATGAGTTGAACAAAAATTGTGAAACATGTGGATTTGGTTTTATGCCTGAACCCGGCTTTTACCAAATATCCATGTTTTTTACCTATATGGTAGGAGTAGCCATTTTTGTCATATTTGGTTTCCTTACTTATGTGGCTTTTAATGATCCTCCACTATGGGTATATTATGTTTCTATTTTTATTCCTACCATTTTAAGCACTCCTTGGAATTTGAGGTACTCAAAGGTTGTTATGCTTTATTACTTTGGCGATATAGGAGAAGGTAAATAATATCCACGCTTAACAAGCGTGGATATTATTCTTTTTCAAAAGTGAAGAAGTTGTACTCGTTTTTCCAGTTGACGGTTTCTCCGGGTTCCAATTCAAGTCTGATATAGGGTTCAGCGCAATAAGTTCTTGCGTTGGCCCAATATACAATCTTTTCCAAGCTTTTGTCCCCTGTGATTTTTACTCCGGCGCCGGTTTTGGTGTTCATTACTGAAAATTGGTAATCTTCAGGTGAATCGCTGAAGCCGATCAAGGCATCTGTATAAACGTTTTCCCCCATGTTAAAATACCTGCTAAAGCCAATGCTACGATCGGAAACCATTCCTAAAGAGTCAAAATTAACCACTCTCTTTTCTTCACTGTTGCTGAGATATATGTCATAAGGGAATGTGGTTTTTATATTGGGCCCTGTAAGTTCTTGATCGATTACAAAGAAATTATGGTTGTAGACACTTGTTTTGATTGATTTTTTGCCTGTGTTTTTTAAGGTATGGCTTAATAAAAGAATTGGCTGGTCATCCACTAACTCCACGACTTTGGTGTATAAATAGGCATAGCCCTCCGCATCAGATAATTCATGACTGAACTCCACTCGGTTTTGGTAGGTTTTTACTTTCCATTCCCCGCCGTTTATTAAACCGTAGGTATGGGAGAAACGGTACTCTTCTTCCTTAATTTTTTCTAATGCCCCTATACCAATCTTAACAAACAGGCCGCCTTCTTTCGCTTCCTCATACCCCAAGGGACTAAAATCTTCGACAGGCCCCATTATGGCATCATTGATCAGGGGGTTGTATTTATCATACCACTGTCCAAAGTATTGATGTCCTTTGTATTCAAGGCTTGAAATAACTCCTGACCAATCAAACCTAGAGGCCCGGTAATAGCCGTTTTCATGGTCCGGAAGGTAGAGATTTGCAGTAATAATCCCATTACTAATCACCGCCTGAGGTGGATCAATTAATCTATTAAAGCCAGCAAAAATAAATAAGGTGCTAATCAGAATGGCAATTACATATGATTTACGCATGGTGGTTTTGATCGAGTAGGAGATTAGAAGTTTTACCGGAAATATACGATGTCTTTTTTATTTTCCAGTGGAAGAGGAAAGAAAAAGAAGTCAGGTAAGCAGGTTAGTTGGGGATGTGGTGAACGTATTATTTTCTTCTTAGATTTTATATAATGTTAATCATTTTTGATATTCGTCCACATGGGTAGCTAGTAGAAAATGAATATTATATTTTCCATTTACATATGTTTTTTTGTATTATATTCACAAAATTAATTTTTATTTATTACTTTGAAAATAGAATGAAACATTTACCCATAAGTGTTTATTCGTAATAATTATACCAACTATCTTTCTTAACTGAAGTATACCAAAGGTTTTCGATAAAGTACTGCTTTTAATTGTATTGAATAAGGCGTTTGTTAAATGATAAAAATAGGGCTATATTTCCTTTAAACA